>JAOZSU010000045.1:0-7489 GCA_029939475.1 Mycoplasmatota bacterium
AACTCCTTTAGTTTCTAAATATTCCATTGTTTTTTCTAAATCGAGAATAGCTTTAGCTCCCGCTGAAATAACCGCAACTTTTGATTTTGTGAATTCTTCTAAATCACTTGATATATCAAAGGTTTCACTAGCTCCTCGATGTACTCCACCAATACCACCAGTCGCAAAGAATTTAATTCCCACCATATCACAAATTAACATTGTGGCGGAAACCGTCAAAGCTCCTGATTGTTTTCTAGTAAGTACAACTGGTAGATCTTTTCTGCCAACCTTTAAAACCTCAACCTTTTCATTGGCTATATATTCAATCTCTTCTTCTGTTAAACCAACCACAATATCACCATTAATAATAGCGATAGTCGCAGCTAAAGCTCCATTAGATTCTATTATTTCTTGACAATGTAAAGCTGTTTTTACATTTTCAGGGTAAGGCATTCCGTGTGAAATAATTGTGGATTCTAAAGCCACAACTGCCTTTTTATTCTTTATTGCCTCTTTAATATCTTTTCTAATTCGTATCATTTTAATTTCTCCTTTAGTAAATTTAAATCTATATGACAATATCCATTCGGAAATTTATCTAAATATTTTTGGTGATATTCTTCTGCTTTATAAAAAGGTTTCTCCATTAAAACCTTTGTTTGAATAGTTTTTTTATAATTTTTTCTTATAGAATCTATAAAATGTTTTACTTCTTCTAAATCAGTTTTATCAAAACAATATATCGCAGTTCTGTATTGAATACCAAAATCATTTCCCTGTTTATTTATTTCAGTTGGGTCTATTATTCTAAAGAAATGTTTTAGTATTTGAGTTAAATTAATAATAGTTTCATCATATTCTAAATACACTGCCTCGGCGTGACCCGAGCCATTTGATACATCTTCGTATGTAGGTAATGGTTCACTACCATCAATATAACCAACAGTAGTACTTTTTACTCCCATAACGCGGGAAAAATATGCCTCTACACCCCAAAAACAACCTCCCGCAAGAATTATTTTTTTCATGTACTCTCTCCTCCAACTAATCTATTTATGACATAAGAAGCTATCATAAGCCCAGCTACACTAGGAGTGTAAGCTGATGAAGCTAAAGTAGTGTTTTCTTTCGGTTTTTCTTTAGAATAAACAACAGGAAAGTTTAAACTAATATTTATTTCTCTTAACTTCTTTCTCATAACCTTAGCTAAAGGACAGACAGAAGTATTTTTTAATGTGGATATTTCTATTTTTTCTGGGTGAAGTTTATTCGCAAATCCCATTGAAGAAATTATCGGTATATCTCTTTTTATAGCGGTCTTTATTAAATAAACTTTAGCTGAAACATCATCAATTGCGTCTACAACAAAGTCAGGTTTCATGTCTAATATTTCCTCTATAATAGTCTCTTCTGCCTTAACAGTATATTTTAATACTTTAGCTTTAGGGTTTATATCTAAAATTCTGTTTTCTAATAAGTCTGTTTTAAACTCCCCTATAGTTGAAGATAAAGCTATTATTTGACGATTTATATTCGTTATATCAATTTTATCATAATCACAAAGTATTATAGTCCCAATTCCAGAACGCGCTATGCCTTCAACTGCGTAACTCCCAACGCCTCCAAGGCCAAAAATAACAACTCTTTTATATTTTAATTCCTGAACTGCTTTTTTACCAACTAATCGCTCAAACCTATCAAAACGCATCTTATCCTCCTTTTAAAAAATAGGCCGCGGATGCAGCCGTTATTTTTTCTTCATATAATAAAACTTAAAGTACTTTTTTCCAAGATATATTAAAGCGTAAACACTAGCCACAAATACAACTACTAAGATATTCGCTATATATTTTCTATCGCCACCCATATAGTCATATAGAACAATAAATCCTAGAAGGCCAAAAGAAAATAAAAGAATTACATAAAAAAACTCTGCGCGGTAGGTTGGTTTTACCTGCCTTTTTAATGTCTCTTTTTTTATCATCAATGAAAAAAATCCAATTACCATAATAATAAAATTAGTCATTATTAGCCAAAACATAAATGTGTTTATATTTAATAATTGATCTATTTCAAAAATATATGTAAAAACTAATACAACCGGTATAAAGAAAATCATACTAAGGAAAAAAAGTATTACATTTATATCGAATTGAGAATATATTCTTGGTCTTTCTTTTTTTATCATGAAGAATCAACCTCTGAAATGAGTTTCTTTTCCTTACGACGCTGTCTTATAAAGACAAAGAATTCTCTTATTGAAGCCGCTATTGGTGAAGCTAAAATTACTCCAACAGCTCCAAATAAAGATCCAAAGAACAGAATAGACATAATAACAACTATAGGATGAAGTGACAAATTTTTACCCATTATATATGGTTGGAAGAAATTTCCTTCGATAAACTGCATTATGCCATTTACTGCTAAAACTAATACAGGACCTGGTCCTGTTCCAGCTATCATAGCATAAATTGTTGGAGGAAGGGCAGCTAAAATCATTCCAAAATAAGGAATAACATTAGTAATACCAACTAAAACTCCAAATACGAGATAATATTTAAGCCCAATCAATCTATAAACGATAATCGCCACGAATCCAAGCACAACCATTAAGCTTAATTGTCCTCTTAAATACGCTCCTACAGTGTTGTTTAATCTTGCGCCAAGTTCAGCGTAATCTCTTTCATGTTTAGAAGGAATAATTGAGCGAATTCTTTCAGAAATCATCTCATAGTCTAACAAATAGAATATCAAAAGAATCGGTAATAACAAGATAGTCATAAGAATAGGTATTAAAGAGCTGGTAAATGAAGAAATCAAATTAGGTATAACTTGATTTAAGGTTGTATTAATAATATCAGTATCAGCTATATAACTGCTTATTTGGTCATAAATTTGAGTACCAAAAATAAAATCATCTCTTAAATCAGTTTGAAAATAAACAATAATAGTTTGAAAATCTCGATTAAAAAACGAGGTTATCTGTTCAGAAATTCTTGGGCCAAGATATTTGAATGTCGCAAAAATCAAAGCCGCTGTTAATACAAAAACAATTCCTAAAGAAAAACCTCTTGGGCCAATCCCCTTTTTCTCTAAATATTTAATTATAGGAAATACTATTAAAGCCACCAAATAAGCAAGCCCAACAGGAACAACAACTGCCTTAACAGCGTTTAAAATCCAACTCCAAAAATCATTGAATTGAATTGCAATAAAAATAATCGCAAGCCCTAACAATGTAATAGCTAGATATTTAATAATTCGATTTAAAGAATCATCTGAAATTTGTTTCTTCTTCATATGAATACCTCAACTATATATTATAACACAATTTAATTTTCATTGGATATGAATTATTAATTTTTGTTAAAGATAAACTTATCTAATAAATAATAAATTCATTGCCTAAATCATTTTATAATTTATTTTTTATATATTGATAAATCTCGATAATTGGGACTTTTGTTTGTTCACCTGTTTCGTTATTCTTCACATTTACTACTTTTTCTTTTTGTTCATCGCTACCATAAATTAATAAAAATCTAGCATTTAATCGATCAGCTTGTTTAAATTTACCCTTCAAATTTTTATCGAAGAAATCATAATCGACTATAAGTCCTTTTAGTCTTAAATTATTAATAATTTTTAAAGCATCATTCTGAACTTCATCACCTAAAGCTATCATAAAACAATGAATGAATGGTTTTTCTTCTTTTGTCTCTAGAGAATCCATAGCTAAAATCAACCGTTCAATTCCAAAGGCAAAGCCAACAGCTGGTACATTTGGTCCTCCAAGTGACGCAACCAAATTATTATATCTTCCTCCACCAACTAGAGTAGATTGCGCTCCAAGCGTTTCTAGTTTAGCTTCAACCTCAAATACTGTGTGAGTATAATAATCTAATCCTCTAACTAAAGACTTATCTATTTCATAATTTAACCCAACTGCATTTAAAGCCTCTATTACTTTATCAAAATGTGTTTTTGCTACATGGCTTAGATAATCTAAAGGCTTAGGAGCTTCGATTAATACAGGATTAAATTTATCCACTTTACAATCCAATACCCTCAATGGATTTTCTATATATCTACGCTGACAATCACTACATAATTGATCAACATTTGGTTTTAAATATTCTTTTAGTTTCTGTTTGTACAAAGCTTTACTTTCATCATCACCTAAAGAATTTATTTTTATCAAAATATTATCTATTTTAAGCATTCTAAGAAAGGTAACAGCGTAATTAATAATCTCCGCATCAATTAAAGGAGAATTTGAACCTAAGGCTTCAGCTCCAAATTGATGGAACTGACGATATCTTCCTTTTTGAGGACGTTCATAGCGAAACATTGGTCCTTTATAATATAACTTCAATGGTTGATTAGGTGAAGCATAAAGCTTGTTTTCTATAACTGAACGAACTATTGAAGCTGTTCCTTCGGGACGCAATGTAATACTACGCTTACCTCTATCAATAAAATCGTAAGTTTCTTTCTTTACGATATCAGTTGTCTCTCCTACCCCTCTATGAAATAACTCCGAATACTCAAATATAGGGGTTCTTATTTCCTTAAAATTGAATAATTTTGAAACATCATTTATAACTTTTTCTATTGCTTGCCATTTAAAAGAATCTTCAGGCAAAATATCATAGGTTCCTTTAACTTTATTTATCACTGTACTACACTCCTTTTTTTAAAAATGTCGCCCTATGTTCAAGGACGACATCCGAATTAGATGATTTAAACTAAACTATTCAAAATACTCGTCATTAACAGTATTTAAGACATAATCAACTAAATCTTTAACATCTTTCATTTCTAAACTAGCTTCATCAGATATTGAAATCAAAAATTCGCTTTCTACTTGATTAAATAATTCTAAAGCATCTAAGGAATCCGCCCCAAAATCTTCCGCTAAACCAGCTTCTAAAGTTACAAGTTCAGGCTTTACTCCTAGTTCTTGAATTATTAATTCTTTAATCTTTTTGAACACAACTTGTGCCTTGTCCATATTTAGCCTCCAACAAACTGTATATTATAAACTGTATATTATAAAAGTATTATATTAAATTTATATATAATAGTCAAATACCTTTACGAATTCTATTTTTCTACAATAATAGTTACTGGTCCATCATTTTTTAAACTAACTACCATTTCCTCTCCAAATATACCTTCAAAAACTTCAATTTGATATCTATCTCGCAATATTCTATTGAATTCTAAATAAAGTTTTTTAGCATCTTGAAAGTTCATTGATTCTGTAAAACTAGGTCTATTAGATTTATTAACATCTCCATAAACTGTAAATTGAGAAATAGATAATATCTCTCCATTTACCTGTTTAATAGATAAATTTAGCTTGTTATTATTATCAGAAAAAATACGTAAATTAGCTATTTTTCTCGCTACATATTCAACTTCTTTTAAACTATCTTCTTTTTTAAACCCTACTAATAAAACATATCCTTTTTTTATTTGTGAAATAATATTTTGATTAACTGAAACCGAAGCTTGTTTTACTCTTTGAACAATTACCTTCATCAACTTATCCTTTCAATTGAATAAACGCCTTTTATTTTTTGAATATTAATGATTACTTGATCAAGTTCTAAAAGAGATCCAATTGAGATTTTCATTTTAATAATTCCTTCTTTTAAATTATTAGAATGAGCAGTTACTTTATCAATTTTAGCTTTTGAATTAGTTGCGGCATGAACAATCTCAGCTAAAATATTATCTCTGTTTAAGACAAGTATCTTTAAATTAGAAACATATCTAACATTTATATCATTACCCCAACTAACATTAATTAAACGCTCTTTTTCAAAACTTTCAACATTCTTACAATTTTTACGATGGACTATAATACCACTGTTTCTACTAACATATCCAATTATTTCATCTCCTAAAATAGGATTACAACAATTAGCTAAGCGAACAGATGGTTTATCTAGTCCTTCAACTATAATATTGATATCAGAGTGAATATATTTCTTCTTAGCTGGTTCTAGTTTATTAATTTTTTCGATTAAATCTTCGTCTGTCATTTCCGGCTTGTTTATCAATAAATTACAAGCCCCGATAGCTGAAACAACATTTTTACCTATTTCATAATACAAATCTTCTACCGTAGTAATTCCTCGATTTGTAAAATGTTTTTTAACTAATTTATCAGTTAATATAATCTCTTCTTTTTTTAAATCTATTTCTCGATGTAATTCTTCTTTGCCTTTTTCAATTAAAAATTCTCTTCTTTGTTTATTCAAGAAATTTTTTATCTTACTTCTAGCATTTGAAGTCTTAGCTATCTTCAACCAGTTATCATTTGGACCCACTGAATTTTGCGAAGTTTTTATCTCAACTAAATCACCAGTTTTAAGAACATAGTCTAAAGGTCTAATCTTACCGTTAACTATAGCACCTACTGTTTTTTCTCCAACCTTCGTGTGAATTCTAAAGGCAAAGTCTAATGGAGTAGCACCTTGGGAAAGGTCTATAATATCACCTTTTGGAGTGAATACATATACATTTGCGTTTAAAATATCATCAGTAAATATATTTAATATTTCTTCATCTGAATCTGATTCTTCCGTGTATTTAATAAGTTCAGAATACCAGCGAAGCTTAGAAGAAACAATGCTTTCAATATTTTTCCTGCTAGAAGCTCCAGGAATGTTTTCTTTATAAGCCCAATGTGCAGCTACACCTTTTTCAGCAATTTCATCCATTTCATGAGTTCTAATTTGAATTTCAAATATTTTACCGCGGTTAACTACAGTCGTATGAAGTGATTGATACATATTAGGTTTTGGCATAGCTATATAATCTTTAAATCTTCCAGGCAGTGGAATAAATCTTGAATGAACAATTCCAATTGCTCGATAACAATCACTGATTGTATTTACTATGATTCTTAATGCCAATAAATCATTAATTTCTTCAAAATCAACATGCTTATTCTTCATTTTATAGTAAACAGAATGTATGTTTTTGATTCTACCCTTAACTTCAAATTCAAAATGTTCTTCTGTTAAAAGCTTGGTTAAATCTTTTTCCATATTTAAAACATCAGCTTCACGATTATCTTTTTTATCATTTAAAAGTTTAGATATTTTTCTATATTCTACAGGATATAGATATTTAAAAGATAAGTCTTCGAGTTCAGCTTTTAAGCGATACATTCCAAGTCGATGAGCAATAGGCGCAAAAATGTCTAAAGTTTCTCTTGAAATTCTAGTTTGCCGTGCATCATCTAAAAAATTAAGTGTTCGCATATTATTTAAACGATCAGCTAATTTAACAAAGATTACCCGTATATCTTTTGCCATAGCTAAAACCATTTTTTGATGGTTTCTTACTTGTTGGGTTTCTTTTGACCCCTTATAGTGTAATAAATCTAATTTAGTAACTCCTTCAACTATATCGGCTACTTCTTCTCCAAAAGCCTTATTTATTTCATCTTCATAAGTTGTGCCCGATGATAAATTCATGACTGTTTTAA
>JAOZSU010000046.1:0-820 GCA_029939475.1 Mycoplasmatota bacterium
TGACAAAGTTTATCCTTCTGGGTATGATATTGTCGTAAATGCATGTGATTTTTCAGATAGCAGTGGCGATAATACTGTTATGGGAACATATGCAGGAGAAAATAATGTTCTTTTAACTAACGAAAACAGTAAGGTTACATGGAATGTTGATATTTCTGAAGCTGGATTTTATAATCTATTAATAGATTACTATCCATATGAAGGGAAAAGCACAAGTATTCAACGTGCTGTTTATATTAATGGAGAGATTCCCTATGATGGTGCTAAAAACATCACATTATATCGTATATGGGCTAATGCAACCCCAGTTAAGACTGATATAAATGGAAATGATATTAGACCAAGCCAAGAAGAAAGGCCATTTTGGAGATCAAGTTATTTAGTTGATAATATTGGTTATATAAACAATCCATATGTCTTTTATTTTGAAGCTGGAGATAATACTATTTCTTTAGAAGGTGTTAGAGAACCATTGATGATTAAAAGCATCCATGTTCTAAGCATTAAAGACCTAATTGATTATGACGATTATAAAAGCCTTCATCCTGATGCAGAGATTATAAATGAAAGTATTAATTTTATTCAGACAGAAAATCAAGCTTATAGTTCTTCACCAACACTTTATCCTTTAAACGATAGAACCAGCACACAAACAATGCCAAGTAGTGCTAAGTATATTAAAATGAATACAATTGGTGGTAATAATTGGCGAATAGCTGGCGACTTTATTACTTGGACATTTGATATTGATAAAACAGGGCTTTATGCCATGAGTTTTAGAGTTAAACAGCGTCTAGCTACAGGGATGAATGTCTATCGC
>JAOZSU010000046.1:830-7443 GCA_029939475.1 Mycoplasmatota bacterium
ATATTTATATTGATGATGAGATTCCATTTAAAGAAATGAAAAACTATGCTTTTACCTATGATAATAAATGGAGAATTCAAACTGTAGGAACTAAAGATGAACCATATTTATTTTATTTAACTGAAGGTAGACATACTATTAAAATGGAAGTATCTTTAGGAGAATATGGAGCTTTAATAGGACAGATTCAAACTTCAATTGATAATCTCAATAAATTATATAGAGAAATCTTAGTTTATACTGGAGCTGAACCAGATCAATATAGAGATTATCAATTAGAAGAAAGAATAGATAATTTAGTAGGTCGCATTCAATCCGAACGCGATAATTTAGCTGAAATAAGAGAGAAAATTATTGAAATATCTGGTTCTAAAAGTGAAAAAACAGGTATTTTAGATACAGTTATTTTACAATTAGATGATTTTATTGATAAACCTAGAGAGATACATACACAGCTATTAACATTTAATAGTAATATATCTTCTCTTGGTACTTTAGTGTTGCTACTAAGTGCTCAGCCACTTGAACTAGATTATATTATGTTTCATAGTCCTGACGCAACGCTTCCAAAATCAAAAGAATCATTCTTAGGTGGACTTATGTTTAGTATTAAAGCCTTTGTCGCAACCTTTAACACAGATTATTCAAATCTTGGAGAAACAGGAGAATTTGAAACTGATAGAAGTGTTGAAGTTTGGCTTTCTATAGGTAGAGACCAAGCTAATGTTTTAAGAAAACTAATAGATGAATCTTTTACTCCAGAAACAAAGATAAAAATTGATTTGAAATTAGTTAATTCTAGCGTATTATTACCTGCTACATTATCCAATGTTGGACCTGATGTGGCTATGGGACTTGGAAATAATATTCCGGTTAACTACGCTATGAGAAGTGCTGTTTATGATATATCACAATTTGATGATTTTGAAGAAGTAACTAAACGCTTTAAAGATAGCGCTATGGTTCCTTTTGAATTTGAAGGTGGATATTATGCTCTTCCTGAACAACAAGTTTTCTTGATGATGTTTTACCGAACTGACATCTTTGAAGAATTAGGACTTACAGTTCCTAATACTTGGGAAGATGTAATTTCGATGATTCCAGATTTACAAAAACATAATCTAGAATTTTATTTGCCAGTGCCTATTACTCAAGGTGCGGTAATGAATTTACCACCAAATCCTATTTTCTCAACATTATTCTATCAAAACGATGGAGAGTTTTATATTGATGGAAATAGAAAAAGTGGTTTTGATCAAGGAAAAGGTCCAGAAGTTTTTGAAATGTGGACACAGTTTTATACTGATTATTCCTTTCCGGTTCAAGCTGATTTCCTCAATAGATTCAGAAGTGGACAGATGCCAATAGGTATAACCTATTACAATGTCTATAATACTCTAAGCGTGTTCGCACCTGAAATTAGAGGCAAATGGGATTTTGTAATGGTTCCTGGAACTGAAGTAGATGATGGACAAGGTGGAACTACAATACGTAGAGATACGGTTTCTACAGGTACTTCAATTATGATTATGAATGACTGTGAAGATAAAGATGCAGCTTGGGAATTCTTAAAATGGTGGACTAGTACTAAAGTTCAAGTTCAATTTGGTAGAGAAATGGAAGGAATTTTAGGAGCTGCAGCAAGATATCCTACAGCTAATATTCAGGCTATGAGCGAATTGCCATGGACTGTGACTGAATATAGTAAACTAGAAGAACAATGGGATTGGGTTAGAGGTATACCTGAAGTTCCAGGAGGATATATGACAGGTAGACATTTAGATAATGCCTTTAGACTTGTATATAATGAACATACTAATCCTAAGGAAACAATATATGACTATGTACAAATTATAGACGAAGAAATTTCTTCCAAAAGAAATGAATTCGGTTTAGATTAGGGGTGAAGAAGTGGAAGCTAAAACAACTGTGACACCGGTATTGACAAAAAGACAGTTGTTATGGAAAAACATTAAAAAAAGTAAAGACTATTATATTTTAATGGCTCCATATTCAATTTTGTTTTTGACCTTTACTATTGTACCGGTCATAATGTCTTTAGGAATAAGCTTTTCCTATTATAATTTATTAGAGCCTCCTCATTTTGTGGGGTTAAGCAACTATATTAAACTATTTTTAGAGGATGATGTTTTCATCATCGCACTTAAAAATACTTTAATTTTAGCTGTAGTAACTGGACCAGTTTCTTATTTAATGGCCTTCCTTTTTGCTTGGCTAATTAATGAACTTGGGCCAAAACTAAGATCTTTTTTGACCTTAGTTTTTTATGCGCCTAGTATTAGTGGTAATGCATTCTTAATGTGGCTTTTGATATTTAGTGGAGATATTCACGGATATGCTAATGCTTTTATGATTAAATGGGGATTAATTGATAATCCTGTTCAATGGTTAAAAGACCCTCATTATATGATGCTTGTAATTATTATCGTTCAGTTATGGCTTTCTCTAGGTGTTAGTTTCTTAGCTTTCATCGCTGGTCTTCAAAGCGTTGATAAAACTCTTTATGAAGCCGGAGCTATAGATGGAGTTAAGAATCGCTGGCAAGAGTTATGGTATATAACATTGCCATCTATGAAACCTCAGCTTATGTTTGGGGCAGTTATGCAGATTACCACATCTTTAGCAATTGCTCAAGTGTCGATGCAACTCGTTGGATTCCCGAGCGTTGAATACGCAGGGCACACGATTGTCACTCACTTAATAGATTATGGTAGTGTTCGTTATGACTTAGGATATGCAAGTGCTATCGCAACAGTTTTATTCTTGATTATGATGAGTACCAACCTATTCGTTAGAAAGATTCTAAGAAAGGTTGGTGATTAGATGAAAATTCTAAAACGCAAAAGGAAATTAAATAGAACTTTGGGTGGGGACATCTTTCTATTTACCTTATTATTATTCTTTGGTTTTTTCAGTGCATATCCATTGATTATGACTGCATCTAATGCCTTTAAACCTTTAGATGAATTATTCCTTTTTCCACCAAAATTATTTCCGAGAAACATAACATTGGATAACTTTAGAGACTTATCTGATTTAATTGGAAATAGTTGGGTGCCTTTTAGTAGATATTTCTTTAATACAATTTTAATTACTGTTTTAGGGACAGGGGGCCATGTGATTATTGCCTCAATGGCTGCTTTTCCTCTTGCAAAATATAAATTTCCTGGAAGAAGATTATTCTTTACTTTAGTTGTGTATTCTTTGATGTTTGCGCCTCAAGTAACTGCAGTACCAAATTATATTATTATTTCAGGTATTGGACTTATTGATAATCCGAGCGCAATCATTTTGCCTGCTATTGCTTCAAGTTTAGGACTTTATTTGATGAAGCAGTTTATGTCTCAAATTCCTGATGATTTGATTGAATCAGCTAAGATTGATGGAGCTAGTGAATATCGAATATTCTTCCAAATTGTAATGCCACTTGTTAAACCAGCGTGGTTAACTCTTATAATATTGTTATTCCAAAGATTATGGACAACTGACGGTGGAAGTTTTATCTTCTCTGAACAATTAAAACCTCTAAGCTATGCCTTAAGACAGATTGCGCAAGGTACAATTCAACGTGCCGGTACTATTGCGGCTGTATCATTTATTATGATGATTGTTCCTGTAACCTTCTTTATATTATCACAATCTAGAGTGGTTGAAACATTCAGCCATTCAGGAATGAAGTAGGTGTAGATTATGAAGAAGAAAATTATAATTGTAGTTTTAGCTTTATTATTAACACCGCTTTTAATGGGCGCTACGAGTTATACATATTCATATTGGGGTGAAGTGCTTCATAGCGATCCAGGTATGACTTTTGCAGCTAGTATTAACGCAGAAGACTTAGGGGCTAATTTGATTTCACCTGAAGACTTAAAAGTTTATAACGATAAGATTTATGTAGTTGATAGTAAGGCAAATAGTCTTATAGTTATTGATAGTAATTTTTCTTTAGTTGAAGAAATTGCTACTTTTGACTATACTCAAGATTATATCGATATATTAAGTGATAAGGGAATAACAGGAGAAACTAGTTTAACATTATCTTCTCCATATGGAGTAGATGTAACTAATAGTGGAATATTTATCTGTGATACGAGTAATTACCGCATTGTTAAGTTAAATCATAACTATGAAGTAGTTAATACTTTCAGTGATATGAATGATTTAACTTTTGAAAATATTAATTTTGAGCCTAAAAAAATAACCGTTGATTCAACGGATAGAATGTATGTTGTGGCTAAGAATATCTATGAAGGTATTATGGAAATTAACTCTGATGGAAGCTTTAATCGTTATACTGGAGTTAACCCAATAAAAATGACTCCAATTGAAATATTTAAACGTAAACTGATGACAGAAGAACAGATTGCACAGCTTCAACTATATCTTCCAACAGAATATACAAATGTTCAAATAGATGAACGCAATTTTATTTACGCAACTAGTAAAGTTTCCGATAATAACGCTGAAAATCCTATTCAATTGATTAATCCAAAAGGAATAGATGTTATTAAGAGAAATGGTTATCAACCTCCTATGGGAGATATTCAATATGTTATAGGTATGAACAGTTATGTAGTTGATGGACCTAGTACACTTGTAGATATTGCAAGTCGTGAAGACGGAATATACACTGTTTTAGATCAAAAAAGATCTCGACTTTTTACCTATGATGGGGAAGGGTATTTATTGTATATAGATGGTGATGAAGGTAATCAGATTGATAAATTTTCTGAAGGAGTAGCTATTGCCTATTTTGGAGAAGATTTACTTGTTTTAGACAGAGGTACTAAAACAATAGTTGTATATACTCCAACTGAATTTGGCGAAAATGTTAATCTAGCAATCCATTACTATAATTTGGGTGATTATGAAAAGACAGCTGAGATATGGGAAAAAGTAATTAAGATGAATTCTAATTATGAGATTGCTTATAACGGTATTGGCAAGATGCTTCTAAGAGATGGAGAGTATCACGAAGCTATGCTTTACTTTGAACTTGGTCATGACCAATATTATTATTCTAAAGCTTTTAAGGAATACAGAAACGCTATTATTAAAGATCATTTTGGTGAGATTATGGGTGGTATTCTCTTTATTACAATAGGGGTAATAGGCCTTAAGATTTACAAGATCCATAAGAAGGGAGGAACACTTTTGTATGAAGACTAAATTAAGTAAAATTTACCAAGAATACATAAAATTTCCTTCTTATGTTTTACTTCATCCTTTTGATGGATATGATGATTTTAAGCGATATAAAAAGGCGAAAATGAGCGTAGCTATTGTCTTTATTATTCTCTTTATTTATTTTCAAATATTCTCATTTAGAAATCTTGGATTCTTAGTTAATCCTAACAATCCTCAAGATTTAAATAGCTTACAAGAATTATTTAGTGTAATTTTGCTTATTTTCTTATTTACTGTAGGAAATTGGAGCGTTACTACACTTATGGATGGAAAGGGAAGCTATAAGGAAATATTAATGGTTACTGGATATTCTTTGTTTCCAATAATTATAATAGGTTTTCCTTCTGTAATATTAAGTAATTTCCTTACTTTAGAGGAAATGGCATTTTTCAAACTATTCATGTATATGGCATACATCTCTACGGGCTGGATGTTGTTTATGGGTATTTTAAATATACATGAATACGGTTTGTTTAAAACTATACTTGCCTTCTTAGCTACAGGGATATCGGTAGCCGTAATGATGTTTGTTGGGCTTTTATTCTTTGATTTAATCCAACAATTCATTGCTTTTATCATTGCTGTAGTTGAAGAATTTAATTTGAGGTATTAATTATGAAAAAGAAATTAATGATTATTATGCTCGCCTCAGTTTTAGGTTTTGTACTTTATTTAACTTTATTTAATATGTCTATGGCTTCAGTTATTGAGCCACAAAAGATTCCTTATTCAAAGGATGGTTTTGTGGATGCTATGACTTTATCTGATAAAAATCATTTAGTTGCAGATAACGGAATACTTCAATTATATCTAGATGAAACAACATCGTATTTTAAAGTTGTGAATAAAGATACAGGTGTTGAATGGAATAGCAATCCTACTGGGCCTGATCCTTGGCAATTAGATTTAAGTAAAACTATCACAAACAGTGCGATTGAAAAACAGAAATCAACTTTAGAATTATCTTATTTTAATGAAACAGGTTCTTTAGCTAAAATTAATAATTATACAATGAGTATTCATCATCCAAAAAGTGTACTCTTTGATGATGGACTTAGAACTTATTCAATAAAATATATCCAAGATGGTTTTCAGGTTTTATATGATATCAAGGATGTTGATATAGATTATCTATATTTTCCTAAATATTTAAAACCAGAGATTTTAGAAGCGCATCCTCAAAAAGATTTATTACAAGCTATTGCTTATACTGGATATGATGAAGACTTAGGAGTATATGTAATAAATCAATACGAAGATATGTCTGTACTTGTAAGAAGTCGCCTTTATGATATTTTTTATGGTCCTGGAAGTTTAGGCTATACTAGAGAAAGAGCAATAGAAGAAAATGCTGAGTATGGGTACACAGACGTCTATGAACCAGTATCATTTAAAATAGCTTTAG
>JAOZSU010000047.1:0-7418 GCA_029939475.1 Mycoplasmatota bacterium
ATGAAATCATTGTTAGTAAAGCTAAAAAAGAAGCACAAGACTTGTTAACTCAAGCCGAGTTACAAATAGAACTTGAAAAGAAAAAAGCTAGAAGTAGCATTCAAAAAGAGGCTGTTGATTTAGCTGCAATGATGGCTTCTAAAATTATTGAAAAAGAAATTGATGAATTAGAATATCAAGACTTAGTTACTAAAAATATAGAAAGTAGTGAAAATGTATGACAGGTATTGCATATCAATATGCATTAGCTGTTTTTTCGCTAGCTGATGAAGTTGATAAAGCTGAAGAGTTTAAAGAACTTTTATCTAATTTTATACAAGGAATGGATGATGAAATATATAAGTTTTTTGCACATCCAAGAATTGAAAAAACAGAAAAGATGAAATTAATAGAAAATACTGTAAAAGATTCTCTATTAATTAATTTTTTAAAGGTTTTAATTGAAAACGATAGAATAGATATTATTGAAGCTATCTTAGCTTCATATCAAGATATTTTAGATGAAATCAATAAAGTAATGCAAGTAAAAGTCATTTCTAATTATCCTTTGAAGAAAGAAAATATAGATAAAATTAAAAAAAAATTAAAAAAGATATATAAAAGATCAATTGAAATTGAAGAAGTTATTGATAAATCCATATTGGGTGGATATAGAATAGAATTTGAAGGCAACATTATTGATGAAACAATAAATAAACAATTAGATAATATCAAATCTAGCTTGTTAGAATAAGAGGTAACCGATGAAAATAGATTCGTTAGAAATTAGTTCTTTACTTAAAGAACAAATTAGAAAATATGAAAAGAAACTTAAAACTGAAAATGTAGGAACAGTCATTTCTGTCGGTGATGGAATTGCCTTAATCTATGGTTTAGATAATGCTATGAGTGGAGAACTCTTAGTTTTTCCTAATGGCGTATATGGAATGGTTCAAAACCTTGAAAAAAATAATGTTGGGGCAATTCTTTTAAATGATTCAACATTGGTTAAAGAAGGAGATCAAGTAAAATCTACTGGGCGTATCTTAGAAGTCGGAGTTGGTGAAGAATTAATTGGTAGAATAGTTAATCCTCTTGGGCATCCAATTGATGGATTAGGTAAAATCAATGCTAAGAAAACTAGACCTATTGAACATAAGGCTACTGGGGTTATTGATAGACAATCTGTTTTTCAACCACTAGAAACAGGTTTAAAAGTATTAGACGCACTAGTACCAATTGGTAGAGGCCAACGTGAATTGATTATTGGTGACCGTCAAACTGGTAAAACATCTATTGCGGTTGATACTATATTGAACCAAAAAGGAAAAGATGTTATCTGTATTTATGTAGCTATAGGACAAAAACAAACAACAGTTTTAAATATATATGAAACTTTAAAACACTATGATGCAATGAAATATTCTATTATAGTTGCGGCTAATGCTAGTGATCCAGCGCCGTTACTATTCTTAGCACCTTATGCAGGGGTTACAATGGGAGAAGAATTCATGTTTGAAGGCAAACATGTCTTGATAATTTACGATGATTTAACAAAACATGCTATCGCTTATCGTGAATTATCCTTATTGTTAAGAAGGCCACCTGGTAGAGAAGCTTTCCCAGGGGATGTTTTCTATCTGCATTCAAGATTATTGGAAAGAGCTGCTAAATTATCAGATAAATTAGGTGGAGGTTCAATTACGGCTTTGCCTATTATTGAAACACAAGAAGGAGATATTTCTGCATATATTCCTACAAATGTTATTTCAATTACAGACGGACAAATCTTTTTACAATCTAAGTTGTTTTTTTCTGGAATAAGACCAGCTATTAATGCGGGATTATCAGTTTCTCGTGTTGGTGGAGCTGCTCAACACAAGGCAATTAAAAGAGTATCTGGAACATTAAGGTTGGACTTAGCAAGTTATCGTGAACTTGAAGCGTTTACTCAATTTGGTTCTGACTTAGATGATGCAACAAAGGCAAAATTAGATCGTGGAGAACGTACTGTTGAGATTTTAAAACAAGGATTACACGAACCACTTCCTTTTGAATTACAAGCTATTAGTATATATGCTCTAAATAAAGGGTATTTAGATTCTGTTAAAGTTCATGATATTAAAAGATATGAAACAGAATTACATGATTTTATGAAACGTGACGAAGAAGGAAAAAAAATATTACAAGATATACGCAAAACAAAAGATTTACCAGATTCAGAGAAACTAGGAAAAGTATTAGATAGATTTCATAATGATTTTATGTAAGTAGGTGAATAATTTGGCATCACTACGAGATATTAAAAATCGCATTGAAGCCACGCGAAAAACATCCCAAATAACTAAGGCGATGAACATGGTTTCTGCTTCCAAACTAAAAAGAGTGGAAAAAAAACATCTTGCTTTTATACCAATAAAAACTCATATAAAAAACATTTTAGAAGGAGTTTTATCTTCTAATCCAGAGTTGACTCATCCGTTGTTAGAAAAAAGAGAAATAAAAAAAACCGGATATATTTTAGTAACTAGCGATAGGGGATTAGCTGGACCATATAATGCAAATGTTATTCGTTATTTTGAAACTGTTATTTTACAAAGACACAAATCAAATAAAGAATACATTGTGGGTACAATTGGATATAAAGCATATAGTTTCTGTAAGAGAAAAAAGATAAATATGCTTAACAAAGAATCAATTAATTCTCGTGATGATGTGAGATTTATTGATTTTCAAGCAATGTCAAGAGCATTTATTGATTTATATTTGCATAGAGAAGTCGATAAAATTGTATTAATATATTCACATTATATTAATACAATTTCTCAAAAGACAACTGAAGAAATATTATTACCAATTACTGATTTAATAGCTGACAAAACTAAAATGGTATCAGAATATATTTTTGAACCATCTACTGAAGAGGTAATAAATCAACTGCTTCCAATTTATCTTGAAAATTCTCTTTATGGAATTATTTTGGATGCAAAAACATCTGAGCATGCATCGCGTATGACAGCTATGAAAAGTGCAACCGATAATGCTTTAGATATAATACAAAAACAAAATCTTATTTATAATCGTGCTCGCCAAGCACAGATTACACTAGAGTTAAATGATATTATTGGTGGCGCAAATGCTGTCAAGTAGGAGGATATTATGGCAAATAAAGGAAAAGTAGTACAAGTTATGGGGCCAGTTGTTGATGTTGAATTCGTAGGCGATATGCCTTCTATCAATAACGCCCTTAAAATACAAATATCAGCCGAAAAGAATAACGGTAATGAAATTAATTTAACTTTGGAAGTTTCTTTATTTCTCGGTGGAGGAATTATACGTACAATCGCTATGGATTCTACTGATGGACTTAGAAGAGGAATGGAAGTAATAGATACTGGAGCGCCTATTAATGTTCCTGTTGGAGATATAACTCTAGGAAGAATGTTTAATGTTTTAGGTGAACCAATTGATGGTAAGCCACTAAAAAGTAAAGTTAAACGTTTGCCAATTCATAGAGATGCTCCTAAGCTTGAAGATTTAAATGCCACTACTGAAATTCTCGAAACAGGCATTAAAGTAGTTGATTTATTAGCTCCTTATATTAAGGGTGGTAAAATCGGTTTATTTGGTGGAGCCGGAGTTGGAAAAACTGTATTGATTCAAGAATTAATTCATAGCGTCGCAGAACAACATGGTGGTATTTCTGTATTTGCTGGAGTAGGAGAACGCACTAGAGAAGGAAATGACCTTTATTATGAAATGAAGGAATCGGGAGTTATTAACAAAACAGCCATGGTATTCGGACAAATGAACGAACCACCAGGCGCAAGAATGCGTGTTGGATTATCTGGACTAACAATGGCGGAATATTTTAGAGATGAAGAACATCAAGATGTGTTATTATTTATTGATAATATTTTTAGATTTACGCAAGCGGGATCTGAAGTTTCAGCTCTTTTAGGTAGAATGCCTTCAGCTGTTGGATATCAACCAACTTTAGCTACCGATATGGGTCATCTTCAAGAGCGCATTACTTCTACAAAGTCAGGATCTATTACATCAATTCAAGCTGTATTTGTTCCTGCAGATGATTATACTGACCCAGCACCTGCGACAACTTTTACTCATCTAGATGCGACAACTAACCTTTCAAGAAAGATTTCAGAAGAGGGAATTTATCCTGCAGTTGATCCTTTAGCATCAACTTCTAGAGCTTTGACTCCTGAGATTGTTGGAGAAGAACATTATAGAGTTGCACGTGAAGTTCAAAGAACATTACAAAGATATAACGATTTATTAGATATCATTGCAATTCTTGGAATGGATGAATTAAGTGAAGATGACAAACTTGTAGTTCACCGTGCAAGAAGAATTCGTTTATTCCTTTCCCAAAATTTCTTTGTAGCTGAACAATTTACTGGGCAACCAGGAAGTTTTGTAAAAGTGTCTGATACCGTAAAGGGATTCAAAGAAATCTTAGAAGGAAAATATGATGACCTACCAGAAGATGCATTCCGTTTAGTTGGAAGCATAGAAGATGTGATTGAAAAAGCAAAAAAAATGCAGAAATAAGGGATAAATATGAAAATTGTGATTGTAACTCCTGATGGAGAACTATATAACGAAGAAGTATCTTCTGTTATTGTATCTAGTTCCAATAATGGTGACTATGAAATCTTAAAAGATCACTTACCAATTGTATCTACTATAGATACTGGATATGTTAAGTTAATGCAAGGTAAAATGGTTTTTTATGTGGTTATTATTAATGGTGTAGTAGAACAAAAAAACAATTTAATCACAGTAATTGCTCAAGATGCTTATATTGGCAAGTCAAAAGAAAAAGCTTTTGAAAATCTTAATAAAATTAGAAAAGTTAGAACTGAAGAAAATAAAAAGCGTAATATTGAATTAGCTAAAGCGGAAAAGGAATTACAAAGACAAATAAAAATGACCGGAGCTGGTCAAGTATAAGGATTATACAATGAAAAAACGTGGATTTGAGGTTGTTTCAAAATTTAAAAATGAAAATATTTCATTACCTGAGAGAAAAACATCTGGTAGCGCTGGGTATGATTTTTCAGCTGCTGTAACTGTGACTATTAAGCCAAAGGAAGTAGCATTTGTAACAACTGGCATTAAGGCTTTTATGCCTAAAGATGAAGTTTTACAAATGTATCCTAGAAGCAGTTTATCTTTCAAAAAGAAATTAATGAAAGCTAATGGCGTTGGAATTATTGATTCAGATTATTATAATAATCCAGATAATGAAGGCGAAATTATGTTGATATTATATAATTTTGGAGAAGAAGATGTGATTATTAAAAAAGGTGAACGCATTGCTCAAGGTATTTTTATGAAATATTTAACAATTGATAAAGATAAAAATGTATTGAAAAGATTAGGCGGATTTGGTTCTACAGGGAGCTAAATCCTTTTTTTATGCATTAAAAACAAATTATATAATTTAATAACAATTATTAAGATATTTTAATAATCAAATTTAAACTTAAAAATAACAATTAATGTTAATAAATCATGGTTTTAATGCTTTATTTACTAACCTTTAAGTGAATTATATAAACTTTTATGATTGCCGCATGTTTTCCTTGATTTCTTCGCTTAAATTTGGTAAAATATATAGGCCGTAAAAATACACACACTTATGAGTGATTTATCGTGAGCCTATGGGTGATAATAGCGTTGATTAAGTGGAGGCAGAAATCAAAAGGAGGATTTTAAAATGGGAGTATTATCAATGAAATCTCTGCTTGAAGCAGGGGTACACTTTGGGCATCAAACTAGAAGATGGAATCCAAAAATGGCTAAGTACATTTACACTTCTAGAAATGGTATCCATATTATCGATTTACAAAAAACTAGTGATCTAATCGATGTAGCTTACAAAGCCTTATTTGATATAGTATCAGAAGGTGGTCAAGTATTATTTGTTGGGACAAAAAAACAATCTCAAGAACCAGTTAAAGATGCAGCTATAAGAACTGGACAATTTTATGTAAATCAAAGATGGTTAGGAGGAACGTTAACTAACTTCAAAACAATTAAACGTTCAATTAAAAAATTGCATGATCTTTATAAAATGGAAAGCGATGGAACATTTGATGTTCTTCCTAAAAAAGAAGTAATTGGCTTAAGAAAAGATATGGCACGTTTAGAAAAATTCTTAGGTGGTATCAAAGATATGCGCAAAATTCCTCAAGCTATCTTTATAATTGATCCAAGAAAAGAAAGAAATGCAATATTAGAAGCTAGAAAATTACATATACCTGTATTTGGAATAGTAGACACAAACTGTGACCCAGATGATGTTGACTATATTATTCCTGCAAATGATGATGCACTTCGTTCAGTGCGTTTAATTGTTGGAAAAATGGCGGATGCAGTTGTAGAAGCTAGAAATGGTATTATAGAAAAAGAAGAAGCGAAAAAGAATATAAAAGTTACTGAGACAGCAGTTAAAACTACTGTTAAAAAGGTTGAAGAAAAAGCTGAAAATAAAAAAGTAATTATTAAAGTTAAATCAGAAAATAAAAAAGTAAAACCAGTAGAACCTGTTACAGCACCTAAAGATGAAGCGAAAAAAGTTGTTAAATCAACACCTAAGTCTGAAGTAAAACCAGAACCTAAAGATGAAGCAAAAAAAGTTGTTAAACCAACGCCTAAGTCTGAAGTAAAACTAGAACCAAAAATTGAAGCTGAATCAAAAGTTAAATCAGAATTAGATTTAGAATCAATGACAGTTACTAATTTAAGAAAATTAGCTAAAGAAAACGGATTATCTGGTTATTCAAAACTAAGAAAAGCTGAATTAATCGCAGAAATCAAAAAAGTAATGTAATACATGGGAGCTAATAGCTCCCTTTTTAAAGAAAACAGATAAAATATTGTATTGAATAATAAAATATGATAATATTATAATGATATATAAATAGGAGGAAAAAATGCAAATTACAGCGAGTTTAGTGAAACAATTAAGAGAAAAAACTGGTGCTGGTATGATGGATTGTAAAAAAGCATTAGTTGCAACTGAAGGTAATATAGAACAAGCAATAGATTGGTTAAGAGAAAAAGGAATTTCTAAAGCTGCCAAAAAAGCTTCAAGAGTAGCGGCTGAGGGAATATGCTCAGTTAAAACAAATGGGAACAAAGCAATTATATTTGAATTAAATTGTGAAACTGATTTTGTGGCAAAAAATGAAAAATTTATTTCTTTGGTAAATAAAATTGGTGATGCATTATTAGAAAGTGAAGCAACCACAGAAGAAGAAGCTAAAGAAGTTAAAATTGATGGTAAGCCATTAAAAGAATTCTTATTAGAACAAGTTTCAGCAATTGGAGAAAATTTAACTTTTAGAAGATTTTCAGCTTTCACAAAAGAAGATAATCAATTATTTGGTGAATATATTCATATGGGAGGA
>JAOZSU010000048.1:0-7325 GCA_029939475.1 Mycoplasmatota bacterium
CGTTTGTTGCTCTTGGTGAAGGGGTAGCTATCTATGGACTTATTATTTCTATTTTTATCATAAATAGTTTATAAGAAGTGATACAGATGAAATTCTTTCTGTTAACTGATAATATAGATACTTTAATGGGAATGCGCCTTGTAGGAATAGAAGGTGTTGTTATCCATGAGCGAAAAGAAGTATTAAGAGAATTAGATAAAATCATTAACAATAAAGATTATGCTATTTTGTTAATTACATCAAAATTAGTGGATTTATGTCCAGAAGTTATTTCCGAATTAAAACTTAAATTAAAAAAGCCAATTATAGTAGAAATACCTGATAGACACGGAAGCATTGAAGTCGGTGCGTCTATTGATGATTATGTTAGTGAAGCTATTGGCGTGAAATTAAGAGGTGATTAAAATGCCATTTATTGAAAGAGATGTCTATGCATATTTTAAAAAAGAAATTGAGGAATCAGCCAATGAAGAGATGTCTAAAATTAAAGCTAGTATTGAAAAAACTAAAAAAGAACAATTAGCTTTGATTGAAGAAGATATTCAAGATGCAGTTAATCGAGTTACTGAAACTGAACTTAATGAGATTAACACAGAATTTTCAGCTGCTATGAATCGAATTAAGACAAATACGCACCAACAAATTATAAAGAAAAAACATGAATTATTAGATTCTATTTTAGAAGAAGTTCGATTAAGATTAATTGAATTTACAAAATCAAAAGAATACAAAAAAAGTATGAAAAAAGCAATTAAAATCATTGATGAATCATTTTGTGGAGATCAATTTTTATTTCAAATTAAAAAAGACGATAAAATATTAGAAGAAATAATAAAAGAAAAATATTTGAAAACTTGTAAGATTGAAAAGGTAGATACAATCCAAATTGGAGGATTTATTGGCGTTTGCACAAAAAAGGGAATATTAACAGATTTAACAATTGATAATCAATTGGAAGAAGCCAAAAACAGATTTTATGAAAAATCTAATTTGGAATTAAAGAAATAAGTTGAGGTGTACCAATGAATGTAATTTATTCAATTAATGGTCCGGTTATAAAAATTAAAGGCGCAACTGATTTTCAAATTATGGAAATGGTATATGTTGGTGAAAATAGATTATTAGGTGAAGTAATATCTATTAATAAACAATTTACTGTTATACAAGTTTATGAATCAACTTCAGGTATTAAACCTGGAGAACCAGTTATTAATACAGGAGAACCTATTTCATTAGATTTAGGGCCTGGATTATTGCGTAATATCTTTGATGGAATTGAAAGACCTTTACAAAGTATAGCGGCTAAAAGTGGAAATTATATAGTTCCCGGTAGTGATGTAAAGCCTTTAGATGAGTCTAAGGAATGGGATGTAACATTCACCTGTAAAAAGGGCGATATTTTGACATCTGGAGATATATTTGCGACATTAGAAGAAACGGAATTAATTATTCATAAATTAATGGTTCCCAATAATATAAGCGGTGAAGTAATAAAAGTTCAAAAAAATGGAGTATATAAATTAAGAGATACTTTAATTAAATTAAAAGATGAATCTGGAAAAGTTCATGAATTAAATATGGTTCAACGCTGGCCAATTAAAACTCCAAGACCATTTTTAAAAAGAAAAACTTTGAGTATTCCTTTAATAAGTGGACAAAGAGTTATTGATACTTTATTTCCAATTGCTAAAGGCGGAACGGCAGCTGTTCCAGGTGGATTTGGAACCGGGAAGACTATGATGCAACATCAATTTGCTAAATGGTGTGATGCTGATATTATTATTTATATTGGTTGCGGTGAACGTGGAAATGAAATGACTCAGACTTTAGAGGAGTTTAAAGATTTAGTAGATCCTAAATCTAATAAACCTTTAATTGATAGAACTGTTTTAATTGCGAATACTTCAAATATGCCTGTTGCTGCTCGTGAAGCTAGTATTTATACTGGAATTACAATGGCTGAATACTATCGAGATATGGGATATAATGTAGCAGTAATGGCTGATTCTACATCTAGATGGGCTGAAGCGTTAAGAGAAATATCAGGACGCTTAGAAGAGATGCCTGCGGAAGAAGGGTTTCCAGCATATTTACCAAGTAGATTATCGCAATTTTACGAAAGAGCTAGTCATGTTCAAAATTTCAACGGAACTGAAGGATCAGTTTCTATTATCGGGGCTATCTCTCCCCAAGGTGCGGATTTTTCAGAACCTGTAACGCAAAATACTAAACGCTTTGTTCGTTGTTTTTGGGCGTTAGATAAAGAATTAGCATATATGAGACATTATTCCGCAATCAACTGGAATCAAAGTTATTCGGAATATATTAATGATCTTTCTAAATGGTACAATAAAAATGTAGGAGTATCATTCTTACAAAGCAGGCAAAAATTCATTTCAATATTAGCTCAAGAGAATAAATTGATGGAAATTGTTAAATTAATTGGTAAAGGTGTATTGCCTGATGACCAAAAACTTTTATTAGAAATCGCTAGAGTTATTAGAGTAGGATACTTGCAACAAAATGCTTTTCATAAAGATGATACATTTGTACCTTTGAAAAAACAATTAAAAATGATGGAAATTATTTTATATTTATATAAAGAAACACAAAGGATTATTAATCAAGGAAAAGCATTTAGTTTACTATCTAGCACAAATATATTTGAAAAAATAATAAAGATTAAATATGATATACCAAATGATAAATTAGAAATGTTTGATGATTATTATAAATTAATAGATGATACGTTACGTAGTATTAGATAATAGGAGTTTAAAAATATGGATTTACAATATATTGGACTCAAAGAAATCAATGGACCACTTATCTTTATAGATAATGTAAAGGATATAGGTTTTGAAGAGGTTGTTGAAATAAAATTAAATAATGGTGAAATGAGACACGGAAGAATCGTACAAATCGATGGAGATTTAGCGGCTGTTTTGGTGTTTGAAGGTACGAAAGGATTATCGCTTAATAATACTACTGTGAAATTTTTAGGACATCCTATGGACATTGGACTATCTATTGAAGTTATGGGAAGAATGTTTAATGGGTTAGGTAAACCCATTGATGGATTAGGTCCTATTTATGTAGAAAAATACTTCGATATTAATGGCTTACCTCTAAATCCGGTTTCTAGAAAATATCCTAGAAATTATATTAAAACAGGAATATCTAGCATTGATGGACTAACAACATTAATACGTGGTCAAAAACTGCCTATATTTTCAGGCTCTGGACTTCCACATAATGATTTAGCAGTTCAAATCGTTCGTCAATCTCAAATCGCAGAAAAAAAAGGAGAATCATTTGGAGTAGTTTTCGCAGCTATGGGAGTTAAAAATGATGTCGCAGATTATTTCAAGCGATCATTTGAAGAAGCTGGAGTTTTAGAAAAAGTAGTTATGTTTTTGAATCTATCAAATGATCCCATTATTGAACGTTTAATTACACCTAGATGCGCTTTAACAACTGCAGAATATTTAGCATATCATCATAATATGCATATTTTAGTAATATTAACTGATATGACTAGTTATTGCGAAGCTTTAAGAGAATTCTCTTCCAGTAAGGGTGAAATTCCTGGTAGAAAAGGTTATCCAGGATACTTGTATTCAGAATTGGCATCTCTTTATGAACGCGCTGGTATAGTTGAAAATTCAACTGGGTCAGTAACTCAAATTCCAATTTTAACGATGCCTAATGATGATATAACTCATCCAATTCCAGATTTAACCGGATATATTACTGAAGGTCAAATTGTATTAGACCGTGAATTGCATCAAAAAGGAATCTATCCACCTGTTGGTGTTTTACCTTCTTTATCAAGATTAATGAAAGACGGTATTGGAGAAGGATATACTAGAGCTGATCATCAAGGTTTAATGAATCAATTATTTTCTTCATATGCAAAAGTAATGGATGCTAGAAGTTTAGCTTCTGTTATTGGCGAAGACGAACTAAGTCCAGTAGATAAAAAATATATTCAATTTGGTAATTTATTTGAACAAAATTATTTATCTCAAGGATATTTAACTAATAGATCAATAGAAGAAACATTGGATTTAGGTTGGGAATTATTATCTGTTTTGCCAAAAGAAGAATTAGATAGAGTAGATGAAAAATTATTAAATCAATATTATAATCAAGAAAAAGCAATTAAAAAATTTAATATCGACAATCGTATACAAATTCAAGATGTAAATAAAGAGGCGAAGTAATATGCCAGAAAAACAAGTATTCCCTACTAAGGGAAATTTGTTAGCGATGAATAAATCCATTAAATTAGCTAAAATGGGTTATGATTTAATGGATAGAAAACGAAATATATTAATTCGAGAAATGATGAGTCAACTTGCTAAAGTTAAAAATCTTCGAGAAGAAATAACTGAGACCTATAAAAAGGCCTATTTAGCATTGCAAGAAGCAAATATTACTTTAGGAGTTGTAAATGAAATTACTAAAGCGATTCCTATTGACGATGGATTAAATATTACTTACAGATCTGTAATGGGTGTTGAAATTCCTAAAGTTATGTATGATAAATCCGAAGTTAAAATTCAATATGGAATTTCCAGTACAAATACTAAATTTGATTATGCATATAAACTCTTTCAAAAAGTAAGAGATTTAACTATATTATTAGCTGAAATAGATAATGCACTTTATAAATTAGCCGATGCTATTCGTAAAGCTAGAAAAAGAGCTAATGCGTTAAAAAATATAGTTATTCCTGATTACCAAGAAAAAATTAAATTTATTACTGAGACATTAGAAGAAAGAGAAAGAGAAGAGTTTAGCAGAAGGAAAATGATTAAAAATCGAAAAGAGAAATAAAACTTATATTAAATAATATTTTATTTGCCGTTAAAAAAGACTTGACTATTTGGTATAAATATATAATAATATAAGTTGACTTTTCTAGGGGTGTGGTGTCAACGGTAGCACAGCGGTCTCCAAAACCGTTAGTACGGGTTCAAATCCTGTCACCCCTGCCAATAATATAAAAAAGAGATAATTTTTTGAAATATTATCTCTTTTTCTTTTATTTATAGTTTATTTTCTTTGTATAGCTCTAACATTTTCTCTACAACATAAGGATCAAATTGTGTACCAGAATTATCTTTAATCTCTTGTATTGCCTTTTCAATTGACATGCCTTTTCTATAAGGTCTTGAAACTATCATAGCGTCAAAAGCATCAGCTACACAAATTATTCTAGCTTCAAGAGGGGATTCATTTTCTTTTAATCCTCTAGGATAACCTTTGCCATCATAACGTTCATGGTGAGCTAAAATAATATTAGCAATATCTAAGTATTCAGGAACTGAGGAAAGAATTCTAAATCCAGTTTCTGGATGTTTTTTAATTTGTACCCATTCTTTATCCGTTAATTTTCCTGGCTTTTCAAGGATTTCTTCTGAAATTGTGATTTTACCGATATCATGTAATTTTCCAGCTATCTCGACCCGGTTATTAAAAGCGGTTCCCAAATTAAATTTCTCAGCTATTTTTCTAGATATTTGACTAACCCGTTCTGAATGCAATTCTTCCCTTTCGTTTTTTTCATATAATGTATTCATAATGAGATCAACAGTTTTTGTAGACATACTTGATCCATCATAAATTTTATTAGACATCATTCTTTCTAACGCATTATTAAAAGTATCAGTTAGTGAAATTTTATTAGAATCAGTTGTGCTTATTCCACAACTAAAATTGATTTTAAATTTAAATTTTTTAGTGTTTTTAATCATGTCTTGAGCTCTATATGTAATATTACAAGCTTCCTCATATGTAGTATTTTGTAAGGTTAATGCAAATTCATCTCCACCAATACGATAAGCTTTGAAGTTAACTCTTTCTTTTGTTATGTTTCTAAGTATTGAAGCTATTTTAATAAGAACTTGATTACCAACATCATATCCAAAGGAAGTATTAATAGCTCTAAAAGTATTGATACCACATGTTACGATAGAAACTGGATATGTTAATTTATAAGGATCCGTATAAAGAAACTTATCAAATGCAGCTCTATTATATATATTAGTTAAAATATCTTTATTTTGAAGTTTTTCAATATTTTTTTGCATCTTTTTATAATTTGTCAAATCTTCGATTATTCCAATGCCACCAATAATTTTATTATCTACAAGAATTGGTGATAATTGAATTCTAGCGGGGAATGTTTTATTCGATAGAAAGGAAGTATAATTATCTTCTAAAATAACATAATTACCTTTCAAAGTGTTTTGGATACTATCTACAAGAACTTTATTAGGCAATTTTGTTAAATTAAATCCAATTAGTTTGTATCTATCAACATCTATGATATCTGCATAAGCTTGATTAGCGATTTCAATAACACCATTTAGATTAAATTGAATAATTCCAAGCTTACTATTGTTAATCAAAGTACGATATTTAATTTCACTTTTTTTTATTAATTCTTGGGCATTTATTCTATTATTATTATTTAGAATTACTTTTGATAATAACATAACAGCTAAAGGGAAAGTAAGCAAGGTAATAGGGCCTAAATTAATTAAAATATCTATATTTTCAGGATAAGGAATAGTTAATTGACATAGAAGCATAACTACATGGACTACTACTCCAAATATGTAAAAGAAAAGATATTCATTAATTTTACGTCTTGGATAAAAATATTTTTTCCATAAGATACCAATTAAGAAAGAAAAAGACAACGTTAATATTCCAGCATAAACACCACTACCACCTATGTAAATACGGTATATAATGGCTATAACTGTTGCGATAAATGATGTGGTAAATGGGAAAAATAAAGCTGTAACACTGATTAAAACACTTCTTGTATCAAAAATAACACCAGGAGTTGTTTCCAATCCATTAACCATTATTATAATAGCTATTAGACCAATAGAAATTCCCATTAAAAATTTATAACATATATTTTTATGCTTAAATATACTATTCGATAAATTAAATATAAGTACTAAACCAAATAATACAATTATATTCGTAAGTATATCCCATATTATTTCCATGTGCTTCCTCCTTCCTTAACAAATTGTTATCCACTATAAAAGCGCTAATATAATATAAGTCAAGGGTAAATTTATTTTAACACAATAACGTTGATTTTGCTATTAAATGTCTAAAAATAAACATATTTTTAAAATAACGTCATAAAATAAATAACTAATATTAACAATGATATATAAAATATTATCATTATTTAAACCAAACTATTATTAATACCAAAATATAATTAAGAAACATATAACATTAATTGTGATATAATATTTTTCGTAATATAAATAATTAGATTTTTTTAA
>JAOZSU010000049.1:0-7318 GCA_029939475.1 Mycoplasmatota bacterium
AAGAATTAACATTTATTGTTGCCCAAGCAATTCCTGTAAATGCAAATACAATATACATTAGAGTCGCTGTATTAACAGTTAAAAAATATACAGATCCAAAACAGATGGTAAGCATTACTATTCCAATCAAAATCGTTTTCTTTCTTCCAATTTTAGTAGCTAATATACCGATAGGAATAAATGCTATTAAAGCGGCCATTTGAGCTATAATAATTGGTAAAGAATATCCTAGATTTAATACTTTTGGAGCGTAATCAGATAGTTTTGACATGACAGCATTATATCCTATAAACCAAAGTGCAACTGAGGCAAGAATTAGATATAATGATTTCTTTTTTTCTTTCTCTACTACATGATGATTTTCTTCTTTTATTTCTTCTTCTTCTAATAATCCATATTTGATATCCATGTTAACTCGTTCTTCAACTAGTTTAGGTTCTTTTACTTTCCACATAAATATAAGTAAAATAATTAACATTAAAACGCCAATTGTTATAAATGCAGGAGAATAATTAACGTAGGATAGTTTATCTAAATGATAAATCCATAAAACACCAGTAGCTATAATTCCACCTATCGTTCCCATCAAATTTATTACTGCATTCGCCTTAGAACGCAGTGGTTTAATTGTAACATCCGGCATTAGAGCTACCGCAGGTGATCTAAATGTAGCCATCGCAAGTAGTGCAATTAACAATGTCCCCATAAACACAATAAATGTCCCAGGAGAATGACTTGTCACAACCCAAGCTCTTTCATTTAGATTATCATAATAACATTCCTTTAAATCTTTATTATCATCCTTAGTTAAATTTCCACCAGAAAAACTGAGGATTTCATTTATACCCTCGCGATTATCTGAAACATAATGAATATCGGTAGATAAAGTCACATCATCTCCATCATAACCATCAATTACATCCTCATAAAATTTATCATATCTTTCTTGCGTAATAATTCCATCAGCTAGTAATTGGTCCCATTGATCTACTATTACATCTCGTATAGTTATCCATTCACTATAGCTTAATTCTCCGTTTTCATCTAAACGATTTATAAAATCATTATAATCTTGTACGACTGTGGTTTCTGCTTCTAATTTTGCTTTTTGAAAATTATCACTAAAAGTCAAACTCATAAAAAGGAACGCTGCTATAACTGTTCCAACTACAATATATGGAGTTCTTCTACCGTGTTTTGATTTTTGTTTGTCAGAAAAAACTCCAAATAAAGGTATTAAAAAAACAGCGATAATATTGTCAAGTGACATAACCACTCCAGACCAGGTTTGGTTTAACCCAAACTTATCAATTAATATTTTCGCTATAACTAAATCATATGTGCGCCAAAATAATGTTATCAAAAAAAATGCTAAACCAATATAAAACGTTTTTTTATAATCTAATTTCATATTCCACCTCATTCGATTTATTAATTAACATTATATCATATAAAAAAAGAGAGAAATGATAAAAAATGATATTTATTCATGTATCACAAAAAAAAGCGTTTATTTTAACGCTTTTTAACTAGTTTGAACTTTACTAGAAATGTATTTTATTGCAGTTTCATTATATTTATTAACATTTAATTTCAATGTTGTTTTTTCATTTGACCCTGAATTAATATTAAAATATAAAGTTTTATGTACCTTAAACATCATTATAAATGTTATAAACACTACAATTCCAACAGATATGTATTTACTATAAGGCTGATAAGGAAGGATAGACTCTGGTATGCTTATTCTTCCCATATACAATAAGTATCCTGCATATAAAGATGCTAAAAATAATACAAATCCAATTAAACGAATCCATATATTATTTTTTAAATATTCAATATAATATTCTATTCTATGAATTGTTTTTAAACTGATTTCGTTCATTCTTTTTTGTTTTGCGCGATGTCCTCTAGACATAAACAATCCGTAAGAAAATATTATTAAACGTCTTGTTGTTAGTATTATTTGACAAGTATATCCTTTTGCACTCATTTGGCGAAAATCTTTGAACACTTTTTCCCCGTGATCAATTTGAATATTTTTCAAAATATTATTTTTCATCTATATCGCCCCTCTTAAGTGTATTGTAACCTAATTAAAATATATTTTCAACATTAGAAAAGAAAATATAGAGTAAGTTTATTTGATTTTATTTTTCAGTAATTTTGTGAATTCTCCAAAAAACATTGGTATAAATCCTAAACTAGATGCAATTAATACTTCACTAGTACTTAAAGATTCAATTTTAAATATACCTGCTAAAGTAGGATTATATACAAGTATAGCCAGCAAAATTAAAGCGCCAAATACTGAATAATTAACTGCTTTATTAGCGAACGGATTAGATTCAAAAATAAATTTAGTTTCAGATCTAGCTGAATAAGTTCTAAATAGCTCTCCAAATATAATAGTCACAAAAATCATAGTCCTTGCATGAATAACATCATCCATTAAAAGCCCTATTTTAAAACTAATTAAAGATGCTAACATAACTCCAAATCCCTGAATAAACACCTTGATTAATGTAGGTTTATTCAATATTTGTTCTTTCGTGTTTCTAGGTTTTTGGTCCATTATGTTTTCTTCGCCTTTTTCCATTCCTAAAGCAAAAGCTGGAAATGCGTCTGTCATTAAATTAATCCATAGCAAATGTATAGCTAATAAAGGAATTATAGCTTCTCCTGGATTTAAAGAATCTCTAAAGAATCCACTAAATATCATCGCAACTAAAATAACTAAGATTTCTCCTATATTACAAGAAACTAAATAAATAGTAAATTTACGAATATTGCTATAAATGATTCTACCCTCTTCAACAGCTGAAACTATTGATGCGAAATTATCATCTGTCAAAATCATATTACTTGCTTCTTTAGATACTTCAGTACCAGTAATCCCCATGGCAACTCCTATATCAGCTTGTTTAAGGGCTGGAGAATCGTTTACCCCATCTCCTGTCATAGCCACCACATCACCATTTTTTTGTAATATTTCAACTATTCTAATCTTATCTGCTGGCGTACTTCTTGCGAAAACATCGCAATTAGATATCGCTTCTTCAAATTCTTCATCTGACATATTTCTTGTATCTTCATCTGATAAAGCAATATGTCCTGGTTTTAAAATATTAAGTTCTGAAGCTATAGCCTTGGCGGTTGTTAAATGATCACCTGTAATCATCATAACACGTATTCCTGCTTTATGACATTTTGCTATTGCATCTTTGACTTCCTCTCTTGGTGGATCAATCATTGCAGTTAATCCAACAAAAATTAAATCTTGTTCTAAATCATTGGCTTCAGGTGTATCAGTTTCTCGATAAGCAAATCCTAATACTCTATATGCTTTTTCTGAATACTCTTCATTTTTCTTTAAAATCATATCAATATCTTTTTCAGTAATTTTACGAATTTTATTATCTATTGATATTCTATTACATTGTTTAATTAATTGATCACAAGCACCTTTTGTTAAAACTAAGTATTTATTTTCAACTTTATTAATAGAAGTCATCATCTTTCTAGTTGAATCAAATGTATAAGTATTTATTTGAGGATATTTTTTTTCTATATTATCAAGTGAATACCCTCCTTTTGAAGCTAAAACAAGTAAAGCCCCTTCAGTAGGATCTCCTAGTACTTTATCTTCGCTTTCAAGTTTTGCATCATTACACAATAAACTAATTTTAAGAATGTAATCTAAATTCCCTGAAATTTCAACTTTTTTACCATTTAATGTGATTTCACCTTTTAAAGAATATCCTCCGCCCGAAACATCATAATCATTATTTAAATCAAATACTTTTTGAACTGTCATTTCATTTTGAGTTAAAGTTCCAGTTTTATCTGAACAAATAACAGTAGCTTGTCCTAAAGTTTCCACGGTTGATAAATTTTTAATAATTGCATGACGTTTAACCATGCGTTGCATACCCAAGGCTAAAACAACAGTAATAACAGCAGTCAACCCCTCAGGTATAGCGGCTACAGCTAACGCAATAGCTGTCAAGAAAATTGTAAATACATCTTGCCCTTGTAATAATCCTAAACCAAACACAACAACTGATACAGCGATACAAATTATTCCAAGCATTTTAGCAAATTGATCTATTGTTTTTTGAAGTGGTGTTTTTCCCTCTTTTACTTCATCTAACATAGCTGCAATCTTACCGATTTCTGTATTCATACCAATTCCAGTAACTATTCCTTTTCCTTTACCATAAGTAATTAAGGTTGACATATATACAGAATTAGAACGTTCAGCTAAAGGTTTTTCTTTTTTAAATACAATTTTAGCATCTTTTTCAACTGAAGTTGACTCTCCAGTTAAAGCGGATTCATCCACTCTTAAATTTGTGGATTCTATAAGTCTTATATCTGCGGCAACAAAATCCCCTGTTTCTAATAACACTATATCTCCAACCGTTAAATCTATTGAAGAAATTTCCATTGCTTTACCATCACGAATTACCTTAGCGTTAGGAGAACTCATCTTTTTTAGAGCAGCTAAAGCATTATTTGCTCGCTGTTCTTGAATAACCCCTAAAATTGCATTCAATAAAACAATTGCTAAAATTACAATTCCATCGACAAGTCCTTCATCACCAATTATTCCCATTACAATAGAAATAACAGCTGCGATTAATAAGATTATTACTAAAAAATCATTAAATTGAGAAATAAACAATTCTATTAATGTTATTTTTCTTTTTTCTCTTAACTCATTTGGCCCATATTTTTCTTTGCGCTTTAATACTTCTTCTTTGTCTAAACCTTTTTCAATATCAACGGAATATTCATTTAAAATTGATTTGATTGATTTCTGATAATCTTTCATATTGATTTCCTTTCTTTAAAGAAAGAGGCTTATGCACAGACGTGCATAAGTCTCGCTATTTCATATTAAACCAGGTTAATATAACCATGATGTTGATTTAATAACGCACGCGTTAGCTACTCCCTTATGTTCTATATTATTATATATTATTATACTATAATATCAACTAGATTTTAAATTTTTCTAAATATTTTTGTTTTCATGTTTTATTATCTTTTTTGTAATTGGTTGGTAATGGTTGATTAAAACCTCTAAAATCAACGCTAAAAATATCAATAACAAAGTCCAAGCAAATACTTCGTCAAAATTTAAATTTACTTTGGCTAAATACAATTGATTTCCAATAGAATTCTTTGTTTGAGATAAATATTCTGCCATTACAAGAACTTTTATTCCTAAACCTAATGATTGTAATAATGATGTTCTTATATTTTTAGAGATAAGCGGAATATAACAATGAAATAATCCTGTAAAGAAATGATTATCTTCTAATCTATAAACATCTATTAATTCTGGTTCTATACCCTTAATAGCACCATATGTTCCTTGATAGATTAAAGGAAATAACATAAGAAAAGTAATAATATATGGTGTTAATTCAAATCCAAAGATAATTAATAATATAACTGTAATTGAAATTACAGGAACTGTTCTAAAAATAGTTACTACTGGGTTAAATACAACAGCAAATTTCTCTTTAAATCCAGCTATTATACCTAATAAGAATCCAAATATAGAAGCTAATAATAATCCAAATATTAACCGTAATATAGTATATAATATCGCAAATAACGAATTTTTATTCATAAATATATTTATAAAAGCTAAAAATACTTGATTTAATTTTGGAATAATTATTGAATTATCTACAATTAAACTAACAATAATCCATATTAAAAAAAGTGTAAATATCGATAGAATTGTTAACCCGGTTTTTTTCAAATATACCACCTTACTAACTATGATTGATAGTAAAAGTCATCATCTGGAAGTGTTCCGCCAATTAAGGCTGAATTCATATTTAAAATTATATTGAAATAAGTTTCTAAATCAACTCTAACATTTAAGGCGTTAATATAATCAAAATGGCAATTAGGTATGGCTGATAATAAAACTGTTTCTGAAAATCCATAATTAAATTCAATAGCTTTCTCTATTGCTTGATTAGGATACTCTTTAACTTTAATAACTGATGATTCTAAATCATCTAAAAATTGATTTATTTGATCATCTGTTAAACTAACTTTTCCAAAAACTCCAGCTTGAGGATAACTTCCCTCTCCTGTTATTTTAGCATACTCTTCTTGCAAATCAATAATTTTAAAACCTGGCACACTATCTTCTAAAATAGATAATGATGGTTCAGCTGTCATAATAATTTTAGTGTCATCAGCAATATAAATAGAATTTGCACTAGTAACTGAATCAACATAATTTAAAGTTGCGTGAACATCATTTTCATTTAATATATATTGTAAAATAATATCAGATGTTGCATTTTGCCCAAATAAAGTAATCTCTTTGCCTTCCAATGACTGAATAGTAAAATCAGAAGTTTGATTACTAACAAGATAATAATTACCAAATGTTATAGCTGCAAGAAACTTATATTCAATTCCCATATTATATAATTTCGCTCCAAGATTTGTTGGCGCGAAAATAAAATCATAAGAACCTGATGTAAAAGCAGCCACTAATGGATCTGGCCCATTGACAACATCAACATTATAATGACTATCATCTTGCATAAAAACTTGCGCTAAAGCAGGCGCTCCAGCAGGCACCATAACAGAAAAATCATAACTATTTTCTGTCGTTGTAGTATTCGTGCTTACTAATTTTGTACTAGATTGAGTACACCCAAAAAAAGACACCGTAAATAAAAATAAAAATATTAATAATAATAATTTCTTCATTTCATTTCTCCTTAAGTAAATTTTAAATTGTTTATGAAAATTAATTATTAATTTTATTCATAACAAATTTTTCAAAATCAACTTAATGAATAAATAGAGATGGATCCGTCTTTTATTGATATTCATTCCATTCTTAATAAACATTTTATTGATTATTTAATTATGTTTTATTTACAATTAATTTTCATTGGCATAGTAATTATAACATTTTACATCTAAAAACCCAATAACATTTATTATAAAAAATAAAAATAAAAACATAATTTATATATATTCTAGCTTATTAATAATAGGTGTTATTCCAAAAAGTGAATAACACCTATTTTTCTTTATATTTTACCCTTTTTTCTTAAACAATATTACCCAAATAACATTGGAACTTAATAATAACAAACTTAAACTACCACCAATAAAATATTCTTTATATTTTTGAACAAAACTTCCTTGATTATTATCAATTGGTATTCCCTGTTGAATATAGTCAATCGGTCTTTCTATTACTTTGATTTCAAATTTTTTTGTTATAACTTCCTCAGCGTCGTTTTTATAATCTAATGTTAGG
>JAOZSU010000050.1:0-7302 GCA_029939475.1 Mycoplasmatota bacterium
TAACCGAGATAAAAAGGTTGATTGTTATTGATAGCTTCTTCAACATCTTTTCTAAGATGTATTCTATTTGGGAGACCGGTGAGGATATCATAGTTAATCATAACTTCTTGCGTAGCTAATAAGGATTTTATTTTATTATAAAGTTTAAGACTTATTAAAACAGCTAAACCATATAAAAAAGAAGAAAAAGTAATTATTAAAACATCTGTAATTAAAGCTTTATGATTATAAGTTTTTGAAACTTCAGTACCAATTCTCCAATCAACATTAGGAATTTGTATTTTTTCTAAGTTCATTATATTATCATTGTATTCCAAATCACCAAAAATCAAAGTGTTATCAGTTTTATATATTCCGATATCAACCACTTTTGATTTATCTTCTTCAAAAATCTCGTTTAATTGGTTATAATTAATAACTAGATTAATAATAGCCACAAATTCATCATCTTCAAAAATAGCTTCTCTAAATACTAAACCGTTACCTCCTTGTAATAATAAAAAAGGTCCATTAATAACTATAACTTTATTTATAATTGCGTAATCAACAGCTTCGCGAACGTAATCTCTTTCATCATTAACTAAATCTAATCCTATTAAATCATCTTCATATTCTTCAGAGTAATAATAAGCTATTACACCGTTTGGAGCTATAGAAAAGCTTACAAAACCTATATTACTAAAATCAAATTTCTCAGCGAATCTATCAAAACTATCCTGTGTTATTTGATCTACACCTTCAGTTTCCACAAAAACTTTGATGGCATTTAAATTATTAAAAATATCATTGAGCACTTTCTCATAATGTTCTTGTTCTCTTGTAGCTTCAAGGGCAATTAAATTAGATCTCGTATTATAAAGAGTAAACTCAGTGAAGGCAATTAAAATAATCCATAATATAGTTATTATGAATAAAGAAATAGAATATATTTTATTGTTTTTAATATACTTCAATATTTTCATATAGCACCACATTCTTATTTTAAATGTCTAATAACACATTGTTTTACAATTTAATTATACACCATTACAGTGTTTTTGTCTTTTTGCATACAAAAATACTTAGTTTTAACTCTTATTGAATATATTAATTATTTTTTATATTATTATTTAATAAAATAGTGTAAATTAATCATATTTAATTGTATAATCTTTATAAATGATAATTTTGGAGAGAAAAAATATGAAAAAAAAGACAAATCATCCATATTTATTTCAATTAATAGCACCAGCTTATGGTTGGTTCTATAATTCACAAAGAAGAAAATTTATAGAAGAAATTACTTCTATTAAAGAAAAAGGTATTTTAAACAACTGCAAAACAATATTAGATGTAGGTTGTGGAACAGGAGCTTTATCTTCAGCTTTTGAAGAATTTGGTTATTTAGTAACGGGGATAGATCCTGTTAAAGGGATGATCAAAATAGCGAGAAAACGAGCTAAAAATCAGAACATTGATTATCATATAGACAATGTGTTAAATGGATTAGATATAGAAAATAATAAATTTGATATTTCTGTAGCTTCTTATGTAGCTCACGGACTAAAAAAACAAGATAGAATTTCTATGTATAAAGAAATGAAACGAGTAACCAAAGATAAAGTCCTATTATTTGAATATAATCAAAAGCGTAATATTTTTATTAATATTATAGAATTTTTAGAAGGTGGTGACTATTTTAACTTTATAAAAGAGGTTAAAAATGAGTTAAATGATTGTTTTGAAAAAGTAACTATTTTACCACTAAATGAATATAAAGCTCTTTATATTTGTGATATATCTAAATAAGGTATTTATTGAAAAACCTTAAATTTAATTTGTAAAACATAACTAAATAGGTGTTTTTATATATTTATAGGCGAAATATAAAAATAATTGTTCAAAAAGCTTGCAATTATTGAAAAATAGTGTATTATATGTAAGGACGTAATATAAATGTATTAATGAAATTAAGATAACAAAGTTACCTCAATTATTATTAAGCAATTTGTAAGAAGTCAAAAAATAATATATGGAGGTAACAAACATGACTGGTAAAGTTAAATGGTTCAACGCTGAAAAAGGATTCGGATTTATTACTGCTGAAAATGGAGAAGACATTTTTGCTCATTTCTCACAAATTCAAAAAGATGGTTTCAAATCTTTAGAAGAAGGCGAATCAGTAAGTTTCGACGTAGTTGAAGGCCAAAAAGGTCCTCAAGCTGCAAATATCGTTAGCTTATAATTGAAACTAAAAAGCCGATTCCGGCTTTTTTTTTGCTTTATAAATATATTATGATTTAGATGTTTTTAGGAGTTAATTAATGAGAGATAAAAATATAATAAATGTTGCGGTAATTGCTCACGTTGATGCGGGTAAATCTACATTAGTAGATGCATTATTAACCCAAAGTGGAGTTTTTAAAGAGAATGAAGTTGTAATTGAACAAGTAATGGACAGCAATGACTTAGAAAGAGAAAGAGGAATTACAATATATTCCAAAAACTGTGCTATCGAACATAAGGGCACTAAGATAAATATTGTAGATACACCAGGACATGCGGATTTTTCAAGTGAAGTAGAAAGAATAATAAAAACAGTTGATACAGTGATTCTATTGGTAGATTCAAGCGAAGGTCCAATGCCTCAAACTAGAGTTGTATTAGAAAAAGCTTTAAAACTAGGACTTAGACCTATTGTTTTTATAAACAAAATAGATAAAAAAGATCAACGCGCAGAAGAAGTAGTTGATGAGTGTTTTGATTTATTTGTAGAACTTGGAGCTAGCGATATTCAATGTGATTTTCCTATTATTTATGGAGAAGCGAGAAAAGGAATTGCATTGAATAATCTAAATGATGAGGGAAAAGATTTAGAGCCATTATTTGATTTATTATTTAGACATGTTAACTCTTATCCTGATTATTCAGATGAACCATTAAGAATGCAAGTATCAAGCTTAGATTATGATGATTATTTAGGGAGACTTGGTATTGGTAGAATAACAAGGGGTACATTAAAAGCAAGAACTACCTATGTTATTAGCAAAAGAGATAAATCTACCGAGACTGTTAAAATAGGAACTATCTATGTAAATGAAGGATTAAGCAGAGTTGAAAAAGATGAAGCTTATGCGGGAGATATTGTTACTTTTAGTGGGATAGCTAATGTTTCTATTGGTGAAACCATCTGTGATAAAGATCATATTGAACCGATGGAAATGATAGAGATAGAAAAACCTACTCTAGCCATGAATTTTCTAGTTAATAACGGGCCTTTTGCTGGTAGAAGTGGACGTTTTGTTACAACTAGACAAATAAGAGCTAGATTGAAAAAAGAATTAGAAACTAACATTGGATTAGAAGTGGAAGAAATAGAAGGTACTGATGGTTATAGAGTTAGAGGAAGAGGAGAATTACATCTTTCAATATTATTAGAAAATATGAGACGAGAAGGCTATGAACTTTGTGTTAGTAAGCCAGAAGTTTTATATCAATATGAAAATGGTGTAAAAATGGAACCTTTTGAAAAAGTTATTATTTCAGCTCCTGATGAATTTATAGGGCAAGTTATAGGTGCATTAAATACTAAAAAGGGAATTATGACTTATATGAGTTCTAATAATGGTTATACTAGATTAGAATATCTTATGCCTACAAGAGGATTAATAGGCTATAGAAGTGAATTTATTAATACTACAAAGGGGCAGGGAATACTTGAAAGATCATTCGCTAAATATATGCCATATGTAGGTGAAATAGAAAATAGAAAAAACGGTGTATTTATCGCTAAGGAAGCTGGAAAAACAATGGCTTATAGCTTATTTAATCTCTCTGAAAGAGGGAAAATGATTGTTAAGCCTGCCACAGAAGTTTATCCTGGTATGATAGTTGGTATTAATTCTCGAAGTAATGACTTAGTAGTAAATCCTTGTAAGAATAAAAACCTAACTAATATTAGATCAAGTAGTAGTGATGAAGCTATTAAACTTGGTGAACCAATACAGTTCACTTTAGAGGAGGCTTTAGAATTTATCGCAGGAGATGAATTAGTAGAGATTACACCTGATGCTATTAGACTAAGAAAAAAAGTGTTAAATGAAATTGAAAGAAAGAGATTTAATAAAACCTATTATGGTTATTAAGTTATAAAAAAATGGACTGAAAAAAGTCCATTTTTTAATATTTATCTTGAACAATCCTTAAAAATGCAGCGCTAAATTTATCTAGGTTAATAAGGTAATGTACATCATTGTAAATAAAACCAAAATCACTTCTTAAAGTTACTGTTGGATTTTGAATTTCTGTAATAGGGATGTCTAAGATATAGGCTCCAGAAATAGAAATAATATTATTCTTATATTCTACACTGACTTTGCCAACGGGTATTTTAGTTCTGTTTTTCATCTTTATTAAGTATAAAAACCCTTTGGTTTCAATTTTTGATTTTTTAAGTTTATCACTGAATTTAAGTTGATACTCATTCCAGGAAATCAAATTATCAAATTTAAAATCGTGGATAAAACCAAATTTATCAATATGCCCTTCATGTCCGCAAACATTACATTTAATATTATTCTTCTCGGTTTCAATAGAATTAATAGATTCACAAAATGGACATACATAGATGATATTTTCTAAACCCTCAGCTAGTTTCTTTCCAGGATGAGGAATCATTTTATTTTTCTGGTATAAATAATCATTATTGTATAAAGCTTTATTGATTATTGTACTTATCTCATTAGTGTTTAATTCTTTAACTTCATCTTTCTTAATTGTAAGGTTATAGAATAATTCTATTCTATGATTTCTTCTTTTACCAGTTGCCCATCTAGGTTTAGATAAATATCCACCTTTAACATTACAAGTAATAACATCTAATTCTAATTTTTTAATAAGTTTCATTGTAGATTCTTCAATATAACCTGTTTCTCCATAGAAAGTTGTATCTCCCTCAGGAAAAATAAGAATAGGATAACCTTTCTTAACTACTTCATAGATATGTTTGATGGTAATCAAATCACTTCTACCTTTAGCCTTAGAAATAACATGTGCAACATGCGTAACGAAGAATTTAATTGGGTATTCAGTAAAAAGAGTTTGTGATCCAATTATAAAGGGAAATTTTTTAAATCTTAATGGGACATGGATTACATCAAACATAAATGTATGATTCGCAAGCATTATGAAAGGTTCTTTTCTATTAAAATCAACACCTTTTCCAATATGAATCTTACATTTAGCGTCTAACCACATCCAGATATAAACAAGTGGTTTAATTAATGTTAGAAGAATATCCTGTTGTAAATCCCTTAAACTTTTTTTCATAAAATCCTCTTTAAATATTAAAAAATAATGTTTAATAATTATATCATGAAAAAACTACATATAAAACAGTTTATAGATATCTATATTAAAATTATATCAAAATATCTTTTATGTTATAATAATATTAGTATATAATACTAATCTAAAAGGAGAATCTAAATTGAAAAAGAATATTCTGATTACTTTTGGCTTAACTATCTTTACAATCCTTATTGTATATATTTTAACTAGGCCTTTTTTTCTTGATTTTGCGGATAAAACGCCTACATTAGCTGCGTTTATAAAATTCTTTATTTTGGCTACTCTTGGAGATGTATTTGCATATAAAATTAAAAATAAAAATTGGGGGCTACCAAAAAATATACTTTCTAAAGCTTTTGTATGGGGCTTTATTGGAATAGTAATTTCTTATATTTTTGTCATCTATTATTCTGGAGTAATAACTCTAATGGATAAAGATATTTTACCATTTAAAAATAATGTGTTTTTTACTGCTTTATTTATCTCTATTTTAATGAATTTAACTTTCGCTCCTACAATGATGGCTTTTCATAGGATAACTGATGCTTATTTAAACAGTCCAAAACAAGAAAGAAAACAAGCTGTAAAATCTATTGATTGGAATACATTTTTAAATATAACAGTTTATAAAGTGATTCCCTTATTTTGGATACCAGCTCATACTATTACATTTTTATTACCGAGTAATTTAAGAGTATTATTTGCGGCGGTGTTAGGTATTGTATTAGGGGTTTTATTAAGTATTTTTCAAAAGCAGAAAAAATAGTTGATATCTAGTATTTATTCTTTCTTAAGTGGTATACTATAATTAGAAGTATAAAGGGAGGGTTTTTAAATGAAATTTTATATTAAACAGAAAATTTTTACATTAAAGGATAAATTTAATATTATGGATGAATCGCAAAATATTAAATACCAAGTTAAAGGTAAGTTTATGAGTTTAAAAAATAAACTTGAACTTTTAGATTCAGATGAAAATTTAATTTTACGTTCAGAACGTAAAATTCTAACTTTTCTTCCTAAATATTATATTTTTAACTTGAAAAATGAAGTAATAGCTACGATAGAACGTGTTCTTAGTATTAGACCAAAATTCAATTTAACTATTATGGATAAGGAATATTTTATTGATGGAAGTATTTTTGGGCATTCTTTTACTATCAGTAATTACGGAAATGTAAAGGCAACTATTAGCAAAAAAATAATATCATGGGGAGATACTTATGAAATTGAAATTTATGATAAGGAAAATATAGAATTATTTTTATTCGTAGTTATTGTTTTAGATCAAGTAATACACGAAAGAAGACGTAGATAAAAGATATTTATTATAATTAAATAGGTTCTTAGGAATCTATTTTTTTATTTGAAAAAAATAGGTATTATTCCTAATTAGAAATAATACCTATAATTTAATTTCTTATTGAATATTATTATTCAACAGGTACTTCAATTAGTCCTAAAGCTCTAGCTCCAGAAGTAAATTCAGCGAATACTGCATAATAAGTTCCAGCTTCAAAAGCAACAGGGTTGTCATTCCATCCACCAGCACTATCAACGTTTTCTTCAACGAATGGTGGAATATAAAGAGTATCTGGAGTTAAGTTTCCAATTTCTCCACTTTCAGGACTTTGAGCCCACCAATCTCTTGCGTCTGGATCACCAGCAGTAGTCCTAATTACTTTAACAGTAAGATTTCCATTATAAGTAGTTTCTGTACCATTAATTTTATAAGTAACAGTCCATCCTGCATCGTCAGTAGGAAGAGTGATTTCTTTTAAATATAAGAATTCAACATCATCCAATTGATCTTTAATACTAGCAATTCTGTCATCATTTTTAGCGATAGCTACCATCAAACCAGTATCAGCAATAGTATCCCAACCATTAAAGTTTCCGGTTACATAATAGTCTTTAGCTTCATTTACTAAAGGATCATTTGCGCATCCAATTAATCCAATTGAAAGAACTAAT
>JAOZSU010000051.1:0-7282 GCA_029939475.1 Mycoplasmatota bacterium
GCAGGTAGCCTGCGCCTCAACCGGGAAGGTGATGAAGAATTCTTTGAAAAGCAACAAGGAAATACTAAAGAATTAAAATTAATTATCAAAGCAGATGTCCAGGGTTCAATTGAAGCGTTTAAGGGATCAATAAATAAAATAGATGTAGAAGGCGCGACAATCGATATAGTGAGAACTGGAGTAGGGGCTGTAACAGATACAGACGTATTACTCGCAGAAGCTTCTAAGGCTATTATTATTGGCTTTGGCGTAAACGCAAAAGCTTCAGTCAGAGACATGGCTTCAGAAAAAGGAATAGAGATTAGAACATATAGAGTAATATATGAGGCTTTAAATGATATTGAAGCTGCTATGAAGGGATTATTAGATCCTGTATTTGAAGAAAAAGTTATCGGTGAAATTGAAGTTAGAGAAACATATAATGTAAGTAATGTTGGAACTATAGCAGGTTGTAAAGTTACAAGCGGAGTAGTTCAAAGAAATACTTTAGCTAAACTAATTCGTAATGGAAAAATTATATATGAAGGCAAACTCGCTTCTTTAAAACGCTATAAAGACGATGTAAAAGAAGTTAGATCTGGATTTGAATGCGGAATTACTTTAGAAAATTATAATGATATCAAAATTGGTGATATTATAGAAATTTCAGCAATGAAAGAGGTGTAAACCATGGCTAATATAAAACATTTAGAAACAAATGTTCAAAGAGTTTTGACAAATATTCTTCGAGATGAAGTTAAAGAGGATTTAGGCTTTCTAACGATAACAGGAGTAAAAATTACAAACGAGTTATCTTATATGTATGTTTATTACACTGTATATGGGGATGAAACAAAAATCAACCATACTAAAGAAGCATTAGATAGAGCTAATGGATTTATTAAAAATCAAATTGCACATAAAGTTAAAATGCGTAAAATACCAGAATTAATATTTAAATATGATTCATCTTATCAAAAAGGACAAAAAATTGATGAATTAATAAAATCGATAAAATAAAACTTCAGTTAATCTGAAGTTTTTTTTAGAAGAATTGACTATGCTTTTAACAGTATATTGACTATATATTTGAATATATGATATAATATCTAATAATATATTTACTGTTATATCTATATTATATTATAGATAAATAAAGGTGGTAAAATGAATAATAGGGGACTAACTTTAATTGAGTTAATTGCAGTGTTGGTAATACTTGGAATTCTATCCACAATAGCGATTTTTTATATTAGTGATTCAATCAATCAAACAAAAGTTAAGGTCGATAATTATAATATGGAATTATTTGTAAATTCCGGGTATTTATCTAATACCATTTATCCTCAACAAAAAAATGCATCGTTTATCTGGGATAAAGAGACTAATACTTGGTTAATTGAAGGGGGAGAATCATCTAGTTCTAATTCTTCTGAAACTATTGCATATGATTTTTCCGTTGATAACATAGATGAATTGCTTGAAAATGATGTTCTTACAGCTAAAGAAAATTGGTGGGAATCTACAGAAACTGCACTTCAAACCTCAAGCAGAGCTACTTTGTTTATACCAATAAACAAAATAGAATATACAATTACTGTAACCGCGTCTCTTAGTTCAGGTAATTCTGGAGGATATGGAGCCTTTTTTGAAACCACTTTAAAAAACGATAATCCTAAAAAAGATACAGGATATATTTTGCAATTCGATCGCGGCTGGTCCAAAGGAGCAATCATTGTCAGGCCAAGAGAGGACGGAAGTGAATTATCACCAATATGGAAGTTGTTATATAATAAAACGGATTTATTTCCTAGTAAAGCAGATGATCCTGATTGGTGGACAGATATACATGTAATTTCAATTGAAGTTAAAATAATTGATGAAACAACTAAGGAAGCTACTTTCTTATTAGACTCAAATGTATTAGGTAGTTTAACCATAGATTCCGTTACAAATGGAGATACAATCTATACAGGTTTAAGAAGTTGGTCAACCACAACATCTTTTTATAACATGGAAATTGATTAAAACATTGATATATTCAATGTTTTTTTAAAAAACAATTGTATTTTTGATATAATTAAATTAATATGAATAAAAAAATAATAGAGAAATTAAGACAATTACCAGAAAAACCTGGTACTTATCAAATGTTAAACAAAGCAAAACAAATAATTTATGTTGGAAAAGCCAAGAACTTAAAAAAAAGAGTAAGTTCTTATTTTAGAGGTGTCCACGATCTAAAGACAACACTTTTAGTAAATGATATTGAAGATTTTACTTTTATCATTACTAAATCAGAAAAAGAAGCTCTATTATTAGAAATATCTCAAATCAAAAAACATCTACCAAAATACAATATTCAATTTATAGGTAATAATTCATATCCATATATTGAAATTACAGATGAATTATATCCGAGATTACGTATCACGAGAAGTATTAAAAACAAAAACAATAAGTATTGTTTTGGACCTTTTCCTGATGTTACTTCAGCTAGAAATACTTTAAAAGTATTAAATGCTATTTTTCCATTTAGAAAATGTGTTAAACTTCCTAAAAAAACCTGCCTTTACTATTCTATCAATCAATGTTTAGCACCTTGTGAATTTGAAATTGACCCTTTTGAATTCACAAAAATGAAACAGGATGTTAAAAAATTTTTATCAGGTAAGACAAAAAGCTATATTGATAAATATAAAGAAAAGATGGAATATTATTCTAATAAACTAGAATATGAAAAAGCATTAGAATATAAAAATCTAATATATGCAATAGAAAAAACCACAGAAAAACAACAGGTTATATTTCTAGATGACTTAAATAGAGATATCTTAAATTTTGTCACATATGATAATTATTTAGCAATTAACATATTGTTTATGCGCCAAGGAAGGCTATTATTTTCAACTTCTAAAATCTTATCCTATTACTTAGGTATCGATGATGTTTTGTCAACCTATTTAATATATTATTTTGATAAAAATCTTATTCCAGATGAGATCATTTTACCTTTTGGATATGATTGGTCTCTATTAAACGAATTTTACGGAAAAACCATCACGACTCCAAGAAAAGGAAGAAAATATAAATTATTAGAAATGGCTAAAGAAAATGCTAAACTATATATGGAGTCAAACTTAAAAAAATATTTAGATAAGGAAAACAAAACCATAATCGCTTTAGAGAACTTAGAAAGTATATTAAAATTAGATAATATTAAACGCATTGATATCTTTGATAATTCGAATATATCAGGCCAATATTTAGTTTCGGCTATGGTTGTTTTTGAAAATGGATTACCTAATAAAAATGAATATCGCAAATATAGAATAAAAACAGTTAATAATAGCGATGATTATCATATGATGCAAGAAGTAATATATAGAAGATATCAAAATTTATTAGTTGAAAATTTAACTCATCCAGATTTGATAATTGTAGATGGTGGAATTCATCAATTAAGAGCGGCTAAAAATGTGTTAATTAAATTAAATCTAAATATACCTGTAATAGGTCTTATAAAAGATAATCATCATAAAACAAAATCTATCTTGACTTGGGATGAATTAGAAATTTTATTAGATCGGCATAGTTTCGTTTATTCATTATTATATAATATGCAAGAAGAGGTTCATAGATTTGCGATTAAATATCATCGTTTCGTTGCCGGGAAATCTATCTACGCTTCTATCCTAGATTCGATTCCTAAGGTAGGAAAAGCAACGAAAGAAAAATTGTTAAAAAAATATAAAACCTTAGATAAAATAAAATCAGCCCCAAGAGAGGAATTGCGCAACTTAAGGATTTCCAATGAAGCTATAGATAATATTTATCTTGCATTAAAAGATATCAAAACAAAATAATTTATGTTATAATACACTAGGTGATAAAATGGATGAATTTGTAAATGGAATGTTACACGGAGTATATGTTAGTAAAAGAGTTATTGCAATAAAAAAGAAACGCAAGGTATATTTTTATTATATGAGTAAAGGTATGTTTCGTAGCTTTATGATGTATTTTACACCAGGAATGTATGTTTTTTTAAATGTTTCAAGAAGACAAAGAATTTATAAAGGAATACTAGTTCAAAATGTAGTCAGTATAGAAAAAATATTAAAACCAAGAAAAAATCACCCTGTTATTTATTATGATGTTTCTATTATAAAATCAGGAATTAAAAAGATAGTTAATGAACCAAGATATAAAATCTTTATTGATTTTGACATGAGTAAGCCTCCATCTCCTAATTATGAAAAGTTTGTATCAGCGATTATTCAGGTTGGATATGTTTTTACTGATCCATCAGGAAAAATAATAGAAGAATACAGAAGTTATATAAAACCAATTCTTTTTCCAGAACTTACAAAGAGAGCTATTAAATTTTTGCATATAAGCCAAGAAGATTTGGATAACGGAATAAGCTATGTAGAATTTTATAATCGTTTTATTGATATTTTTCATAAATATGATCCTATAATTTATGTATGGGGTAGTAATGATCAATTAGAATTAAACAAAATGAATAAATTGTATAAATTAAAAAGTTTTACAAAAAGAATGCGATTTATCAATTTATTAAAATTACATAAAAATTATTTTGGATTAAAAAATGATATGGGATTATTTAATGCCTATAACATCTATTCAGAAATAGATTTAAACAATCAAAAACATGATGCTATGGAAGATGCATTAGTTACTAAAAAAGTATTTGATTATTTTAAAGCTGTTTGTAATAATGAAATGCAAATTAAAGTAGAAAAAAAAGTGGGTTATTAATCCACTTTTTGTTTGTTTTATAATACCATAATAACAGGCATAATCATTGGAGTTCTTTTTGTATGCCTGATAACATAACTCTTTAAAGCCTTTGTTATTTCGTTTTTCATACCATTAATATTAAGCTTTTTATCTGGATCTAAAAATTTATCAGTTACATCTATAACTAACTCTTGCATTTCACTAATCATTTTAGCGTGATTCTTTATGTAAATAAAACCTTTAGATACAATATTAGGAGCACAAGAAACTTCTCTATGCTCTTCATCTATAGTTAAAATAACAGACAATAAACCATCATCAGATAACTCTCTTCGATCCTTGATTACTAAAGAACCTACATCTCCAATTGATTCGTTGTCTACATAAACATCACTTGTTTTAACCTTTGTCTTGATATAAGCTCTATCCTTATTGATAGCTAAAACATCTCCGTTTTCTATGACAAATATATTTTCAGGTAAAACACCTGTATCTTCAGCTAATCCAGCATGTATTTTTAACATTCTATATTCACCATGAATAGGCATAAAATATTTAGGTTTCATCAATTTAAGCATTAATTTTAATTCGTTTTGTCCACCATGTCCTGATGCATGAACATCAGCGAATGGAGATTGAGTTATTACTTTAGCACCTCGTTTATAAAGCATATTTATAGTGCGGTTAACAGACTGTAAATTTCCTGGAATAGGAGAAGAAGATAAAATTACAGTATCACCTGGATTTAAAGAAATTTGTCTATGAATTCCCGATGCAATTCTCGTTAAAGCAGCTAAAGGTTCTCCTTGTGAACCTGTACATAAGATTGTAATATTTTTAGCTTTGATTTGAGAATTATTTCTAGTATATAAAAATGTTCCTTTAGGAGCTTTAATATATCCCAACTTAAAACCAACATCAATATTTTTAATCATACTTCTACCAAATACAGCTATTTTTCTTCTAGTTTGAATAGAAGCTTCTACTATCTGTTGGATTCTATGTATGTTAGATGCAAAAGTAGATATAATAATACGTCCATCAATTGATTTAAATAAATCTTTGATGTTTTCTGCAACTACTTTTTCAGAAGTAGTAAAGCCTTCAAGCTCGCTATTGGTTGAATCCGATAATAGACAAATAACTCCTTCTTCACCAAATTTAGCCATGCGATGATAATTAGAGTCTTTACTAGTTGGAGAAAAATCAAATTTAAAATCACCAGTATGAACAACATGTCCTACAGGTGTACTTACTCTAATTCCAAAACTATCAGGAATAGAGTGATTGGTTCGGAAGAAAGAAATAGTAACCTTATCAAATTTAATAATATCATCTTCTTGGTATTCTCTTAGATTAACAGGAAATGAAGTTTTTTCATCTAATTTGTTCTTTATCAATCCATAACTTAATCCAGATGCATAAATAACAGGTATTTGAACCTGTTTTACTAAAAATGGAATTCCACCTATATGATCTTCATGACCATGACTAATGATTAAGGCTTTAATTTTATCTTGATTTTCAATTAAATACTGATAATCCGGTAATACATAATCAATACCCATCAAATATTCATCCGGGAATAAAAGTCCAGAATCAATAATGATTAGTTCATCTTGGTATTGGATACAATACATGTTTTTTCCGACTTCGCCTAAGCCTCCCAAAGCAAAAATCAGAATTTCTTTCGCTTTACTGTCGAAATTCTCCATAGGTTCATCCTTTCAAAAAAATGTTTAACATTTTTTACTCTATTATTATAACTTATCTTTAATTTATATGCAATTAATTCGAGTGAATATGGAAAAACATATTATTTCTTTATATGCATATTTAAACATGATATAATAATTTAAAGGAGGAATGAAAATGATTGCGAAGATATTAGTAGACATAAAATCAAAAAATGTTGATAAAACATACGATTATATAATTCCTTCTAAATATGAAGATATTTTAGAAATAGGAGCCCGTGTTATTGTTCCATTTGGAAAACGAAATGTTATGGGTTTTTGTTTAGAAATAGCCAAAACTAGTAGCTACAAAAAAGAATTAAAATCCATTAATAAAATAATCGATATGGAACCATATCTTACTAGAGAGTTAATTGATTTAGCTAAAAAAATGCAGGAAGAATCTTGTTCTTTATTAATACAAATATTAGAAGCAATGTTGCCAGCAGCTTTAAAAATGATTTATAAGCCTAAGGTTAAAGTTATAAATAAAATGGCTTTAGATTCTAAGCTTTTACCTTTTTTTGAAGATTCTGATGAATTATTACTTGAATTAATTGATAGTGAATATTATTCGTTAGTAAAAAACGAAATGAAAAAACAAACTTTAAAACAAATATACGATATAAGACCTAAAAATCGTTCTCTAGCTTTTAAGTATGTTTCTCTAGTAAAAGAACCGACAAAAAAACTTACAGAAAAACAAAATCTTGTATATAAATATTTAAAAAACAAAAAAGATAATAAAAGCTCTATTAAAAATATAATAAATAAATTTGGAATTAGCACATCAATTATTT
>JAOZSU010000052.1:0-7244 GCA_029939475.1 Mycoplasmatota bacterium
CAACCTTCAAGATGATGAAGCTTTAGTTAAGGTTGAACATATAGTTAATCTTGCGGATACTGGTAAAGAAGATCAAGATCCGTTAGCTTATGCTTTAGATGTATTAGCTAGAGGGTATAGATTAAGCAGTAAAACCGATCATGAAACCTTAGAAAAAGAATTTCATCTTTACGATGCATTATATGCATATTTTAAAAACCAAATTAAATAAACAATCTTTTTAAATTTATTTTTTATCCTTAAAATTAAAAAAATAGCTTCCATTATAAGAATAATATTTAAATATATATATTCTTAAATTTTGGAAGCTATTTTAATTCTAATAGTCAGTCATTACTAAGTTGCTTTTTAAACAAGAAAAAGAGCAAGATTTATGAGGACCTTGCTCTCGTGTTATTATACTACATTTTTCTTTGAAAGGGAGGGGGACTGTGTCCTACTTTTTCGTGGCAGTGCAGTTCATCAAATAGAGAAAAGAAAACTTGTAAAAATGATTCTTTATTCGTGGAAACATTTGATGAGCAGCTACTCTCTCAAATTAACTATATCATCAAAAATAAATACGAGTTCTTAAATACGTTAAATGAGGTTTTAACTTCACACCCTGAAATACGAGAACTTAATATTGAAATTAATACATTAGAAGACAAACTTGATGAAGTGCATCATCAAATCAAATCGTTAGCCTTATTAGAAGGGGAATTTGAAACACTAGTATTAGATCAACTAAAAACACAAAAATCCGATATTGAAATGAAGTTAACAGCTAACCGAAATAAACTGTTAACTTCACACAACATCGAATCTAAAATCAAGCATTATAAACTTCTACTAAAAAAATACAAGAAACCGATAGATGATTTATCTGAGTTCCCATTTAAAGATTTTTTTGATAAGGCTCTTGTAAATGAGAGAAATGATATTGAATTTATACTTAATCCATTTAATACTACTAATTCTACGTCGACGTATTCTTTTCCAAAAATAACCACACCGTATAAAATTAGAAAAACTCTATTTGAAACAACAAGTAAAATTTCATGCTTTTAGCTAATTGTATCATATAAGAAAACTGTGTTATATTAAAAGTGCGACATAGTCGCAACTTATCCCTTACATAGCATGTGTGTATTTACACACACATCCCCTTCCTTAAGGCCACCGAGAGGTGGTCTTTTATTATGTTTTCTCATAAGTTCAAATCCGATAGCGACCTCAAAAAACAGCCATTTTGGACTAAAATTCAAATCCGGTCACGAGAACATGTAAATCAACCCATATCAGAGTATAAAAAAAGAGTAAAATCAATGAAAATACACTGATTTTACCCTAAAAAATACAAAAAGTTGCTTTGTTCAAAATCGTTATTAACGTCTTTATTTAGCCGTTAAACGATAAAAAGCAACTTGGTATAATTAACCTGGAGGACCCTGCCGGATTTGAACCGACGATGAGGGAGTTGCAGTCCCGTGCCTTACCACTTGGCTAAGGGTCCATAGAAATTTAAAGAGTAAGTTTCCTTACTCCTTTTAATCTAATGGTCGGGAAGACAGGATTTGAACCTGCGACCTCCTGGTCCCAAACCAGGCGCTCTACCAAGCTAAGCTACTTCCCGTATATTATGGCGCGCCCATCAGGAGTCGAACCCGAAACCTTTTGATCCGTAGTCAAATGCTCTATCCAATTGAGCTATAAGCGCACTATCTCCGCCTAATTGGATTATGCTATAAGCATTGTATGCGGGGTGCGTGCATAACCGATTTAAAAGGCCGATATATATATTATCAAATTTGTATATAAAATGCAACTTTTTTTTATCAAATTTGATGTTTTTTTTTAACTAGTTACATAAATATATATAAATATAAGAAATTAACATTAATGTGTAGAAAAAAAGAGAATTTCTTCTCTTTTTTATACTGCACATTTTTCGTAATCACATAAATCATTACTACATTGAACACAGCCTTGTCTTTTTATCAAAACAGATCCACATAATGGACAAAGTTCTCTATCCATTTTATTAGGTATATATTTTTGATCTTCTATTACAATATTAGTTGTATAACGTTTAGTTTCCTTTGTTAATTTATTGTACCAACTTTCCTCTACATGCATTTTAGGAGGTATACCTGGATTTAAATCTTCAGTATTTTCATTAATGCCTGATAAAATTCCAATCTTAGCACAGCGATCTCTAAATACTGTAGCTCCTTTCAATCCTTTTTTCCAAGCTGTCATATATATATCCATAACATCTTGGACAGTTGCGGTATTTGGTAAATTAAAGGTTGAGCTTATTGCAGTATCTACATATTTTTGAATAGTTGCTTGTACATTAGCGCGTTCAGAAAATTTAATATTTTGTGATGTAATCTTAGCCCATTCAGGAAGTTTTTCTGGTTCAATATCCAAAGCTTTTGCCATTTCAACTGGAGTTTTTTCCCATACAGTTATTTTCTTTTCTTCATCAAACATACTAATTATTCTTCTCGTATAATTAATTTGGAAAAATGGTTCTACTCCTCCACTTACTCCAAGAATATTACTAATAGATCCAGTTGGAGCTACACTTAACAACCTGCTATTTCTTAACCCGTATTTCTTTATAATAGCATCAGTCTCTGGTGTAATTGTTTCTTTGTAAAATCTAGATGATGAGATTTTTTTATAATCATACAAAGGAAATGTTCCTTTTTCTTTTGCATTTAATGCACTTGCTTTAGCTGCTGTATTAATCATTCTTTTCATTAATACATCTAAAAATTTAATAAACTCTTTACTACCATATGGTTTTTTAATAGCTAAAGCTAAATCAGCCAATCCCATTAATCCAAGTCCAACTTCACGATATTTTATAACATGATCTCGTTGTTCTTTTAATGCATGACGGTCTCCTAACATAGTTAATAAATCATCAAGAGAATATATCATTTCAGTAACAACATAATCAAAACGTTCGAAATCAAAATATGCTTCATCAGTAAATTGTTTTCTTACAAAGGCTTTTAAGTTTACACTAGCTAGATTACATGACCCATGAGGCATTAATGGTTGTTCTCCACAAGGATTTGTAGCTGTAAATTTAACTTCTTCATATTCGCTTAGAAAATGGTAGTTATTCATATGATTAATAAACATTATTCCAGGATCACCCATTGTATGAGCTGAATAAGCAATCAATTCTAATAATTTCTTTGCTTTTACTGTTTTTACTATTATTTCATATGGAGTCTCAAATTCCATTTTCCAAAAATCATCGCGTTCAACAGCTTCCATAAACTCATCAGTTAAAGCTACAGAAATATTAGCTCCATTAATTTTATTTAAATCTAATTTCGTAGTAACGAAATCTATTATATCTGGATGATCTATATTTAAGACGAGCATTAAAGCTCCTCTTCTATTATCTTGTTGGGTATTTAAAGTTGTATGAGAATATTTCTCTGCGAACACCATAATTCCAGGTGTGGTATTAGAACTGTTATTTACTTTAGCTCCTTTAGGGCGTAATTTCGATAGATTTAATCCTTGTCCTCCACCATAACTATATGTCCTAGCTATTTGATAATCTACTTTATAAATGCTTTCTAAGTTATCTTCTGGGTCTTCTGTAACATAACAATTGCTCCCAGTAATATTACCTTCTCTACCTATTGCGTATAGATTTCTTCCTGCAAAAATGGCCTCTTTATGTCTTAATATTTTCTCCAAAGATGGCCTTCCAAAAGAAATTCTTTTTAAAAATGCTTTTTTTGATTCGTTATGCAATAAATATTTTTCTAATATTAAATCTTGGCGTTCATCATTATCACTCCAAGGATGTTCTCTATCAATTCGTTGTTTTTCACGAAATTTAATATATGCTTTGGCAACTTCATAATTTTTAGTTTCCATCAAGAATAATTCTACATTATCTTGAATTTTCTCAATATTAATTTCATCGCCTTCATTATAATCACTAGTTATAATTTTCGCTTGTTCGATACACTCTTTTTCGCTTATTTGCTTATTTACACTTAGATATGCTTTTCTCAATGCTTGAACAATTTTATTTAAATCAAATTCTTCTTTTTCTCCGTTTCGTTTTATAACTAACATGATACCCCCTAAATTTTATAAAAAATAATACATCGATATAAAATATCGATGAATTACTTAATTTCTGCTGTAAATAATTATATATTAAAATCAAACTTTTTAATAGTCATATTTTAATTTTTCTTAAAAAAATTCAAGCAAATTCATTAAGAATATTAGATATCTTTATTTTTAGTAGAATAATTAAAAAAACATTATATTATCTTGATTAAATTCACCATTAAAATGATATTTTTATATTAATAAGACACTGTCATTTACATTCTTTTTCTAAATAAGACAAAACCAAATAATGACAAAGTCGAATATACTATAATTGAATATCCAAAGGCGAAACATCCGGTTGTTGTTTTTTCATTTTTATCACTAGTTATTGTTGTTTCTGCGGTTGTTGTAGGCATAGTAGTAGTTATTGGAATAGTTATTGTTTCTGTTAAAATTTCTGTTGTAGTTGTATCCGTAGTTGTTTCTGTGGTTATTTCTGTTGTATTTTGATTATCATCTAATGCATCTCCTACAACTAATATCGCATTTACTACTCTCCTTAAACTTCCATCAGATGGTGTATTCATAACTTCTAATTCATCAGTTTTTAAATTCCTTAAAAGCATTGTAGAACTTCCCCCACCATCTAATTCCAGTGCATAAAAATATCCAAAAGATTCATTTATTGATGCAAGTTGTGGTAAAGTAACCCCTGGAACATCTACCATTCTTCCATCAACTACAGTAAGTCCAATAGTTCCATCTCTACTAACTCCTATTGTTGTCCTCGGATGAGCTGATAGCCCTCCAACTCTTAGTGGATCAGGCAGAATTTCCCCTCTTTTAATCAATGTTTGGTATCCACTAATTATATAATCCATATCTTCAAAATCATTTATTGGATACGGATAAATAGCAATTCTAGTAGCTTCTTCTAAATTTGAAAGCAATTCTTGATATTTTTCTGAATCTCCCTTGGCTGCTAAAACAAATTCATTATCTGAAAGTGTATAATCTAAATTATCAAAAACAAAATCACTAGATTTTGATAAAATATCTCCTTCCCGATGAAAATCATAATTATTAATAAATAATTCATCTTCAACACTAAGCTTAGCTATATTATCACCTGATATAACACTTGTTAAATCATTTGTGAACAATCCTATTTCTCCTTCTTCAAGTTCTTCATTTAATTTATCAATAGGAATACTATCAATTAATTTACCTAATTCATCATATAAATTAATTTTAAAACCATATTCTACTTCTCCCATAACTGCTCTATGTGCATTTGTGAAACCTAAAGAGCTTCCTTGTTCAGGAGCGTATCCAAAACCTAAAATATTATTTTCTATAGCAAATACACCCATTGATGGGGGCCCGAAAAAATCACCATTTATAGCGGCGTAAACAGTTTTTCCTGTTTTCTGTTCATAATCTAAAGCCATATTTAAAACAGTTGAAATTCCAACAGCATCTTCACCATATATCTGTGTATATAAAACAACATCAAACTCACTATATCTGCCTATTTCAATATTGTGTATTATATACTTAGTTGAGGATTCTGTTGAAAGAACATACTTATTATATTCAATATCTCCAACTGTTAATGTTTCTTGTTCTTCAATTTCGCCCATAGTAAAACTTACAGTTTCTGCTTGTATTTTATAAATACCAAATACAGTAAATAATATTAGTAAAGTTAAAAATACTTTTTTCTTCATAAATTTTAGTATATTAAAAATATATTTACTTAACTATATAAAATAATATACTACCCCCAAAAAAATCATATTTAGGTTATTAAAGAACACCTATAAACTTCTTATTTATAAACTATTAAAAAATACGGTTCTATTCTTAACCGTATTCTATAATATATTATTTATAATTTTTTTTCATATAACAATATAAAATATTAGTTATTTTTCAAAAAATGAATAGTTTTTTCAATGCGGTTTGCCATTCGTTTTTCCCCAAGAATTTTTAAAACAAAATAAAAATTAGGTGTATTTTTCTTAGCACAAGTTGCTAGACGAAGTATTTCAGCATAATCACCTATTGTCCCTATATATTTATCAGGATTTTTTTTAAAATCTTTTCCCCTAGCAGCGAAACCTTTATTTAAAGCTAACTTCTTCATATTTGCAAACCATTCATCTTGAGATAAATCAAGTCCATTATTTATTTTATATTCTTCTAATATTTCTATAATTTGTTCTTTTGTAAAACGTTGATTAAAATTCAAGCCGGCATTAAATAATTTATTATAATAATCATCATACATAAAATCAATTACATTTAAAATATCAGAATATTTTTCGTAATCTTTTCTTGGTTTTTCTTGTTCGCGCTCAATATTAATAATTGATTTAAAATATTCCGGATTTCTATCAATTATATCCTTTAGTTCTGGTGAATATATTTTAGCGTAATCATATGCATTTTTAGTGAATTCATCTTTATTCATATAAGCTAAACGTTCTTTTGAAATTGATTTTATTTTTTCAATATCAAATAAAGCTCCGTCAAAACTCATTTTGTCAAAAGATAGTTTAAAGTCAAATATATCATTGTTTGGATGATTTATTCTCCACTCTTCAAAATTGCTATTAGCAAGAGTCATTAAATACTCTAAAAAGCCTTCAATTGGATATCCTTGTTCAAGAAAATAATCAACAGATGCTTCTAAATCTTTTCTTTTTGATAATTTTCTTCTTTTACCATTGTCAAGTTTCATAATAACAGGTAAATGACAATAAATTGGACTTACAAATCCCAAGGCTTTAAACAATTCTAAATGAATGGGGACAGAAGACATCCATTCTTCACCTCTTGTTACATGAGTTGTCCTCATAAAATGATCATCAACAACATGAGCGAAGTGGTAAGTTGGTAATAAATCACTTTTCATAATAACAACATCTAGTATATTTTCAGGAAATTGAATATGCCCTCTAATAGCATCATATAAATCTACTTTATTATCAGGACTCCCATTAGATTTAAAACGGATTACATAACTATCACCATTTTTAATCTTTGATATTACTTCATCATCATTTAATTTTCTACATCTAGCAAAATTTCCATAATAACCCGGTAATAATTTATTTTTTTCTTGAAATTTTCGTGTTTCATCTAATTCTTCT
>JAOZSU010000053.1:0-7244 GCA_029939475.1 Mycoplasmatota bacterium
TGGAACTCCTAGTAGTTTAGAAATTAACCTTTTAGAAAAACTATTAGTAGAGATAAATAATGCAATTGATGTTTCTTTAATTGAAGAGTTTTCAATAGAGACAAATCCAAATGATATTAATATTAATTTATTGGATTTATTTTATAAATATGGCGTTAATAGAATCAGTGTCGGTGTTCAAACATTATCTGATAAAGGTTGTATAGTATTAAGTAGAAACCATAAAAGAGAAGATATTATAAAAGCTATTGAAGTTATTCAAGAATCTAGTATTACAAATTATAACTTAGATTTTATCTATGGATTTCCTTATCAAACTATTGAATCCTTAAAAAAAGATATCCAATTTATTGAAAAATATAAACCCCCGCATATATCATATTATTCTTTGATAATTGAAGATAATACAATACTTGGGTATAATATAAGTAAAAATATAATAAAACCTCTAGATGACGATTTAATCGCTGATTATGCCATATATATAAACGGGGAATTAAAAAAGCAGGGATATGTTCACTATGAATTCTCTAATTTTGCAAGAAACAATTTATATTCAAAACATAATATAATTTATTGGGATTTAGAAGAGTATATTGGAATAGGATTAAATGCATCTTCATTTTATAATAATCGTAGATATATTAATCCTAATAGGATTACTGATTACTTTAATTCTGTTTTTAATAGAAAATATTATTTAGAAGAAGAGCCATGTGTTTTAGATGTAGAATTTGTTTTGATGGGTCTTCGGAAATTAAAGGGGATTGATATATTAGAATTTAAAGAAAGATTTAATATAAATATCTTTGAACGCTTTCCAGGATTAAAGAAATTTTTAGGTTCTAATCTATTAGTACTTGAAGATAATTATTTACATTTTACTGAAAAAGGTGTTCTATTATCTAACCAAGTATATTTAGAAATAATATAGGTGATATAATGTTAAGAGTTAATTTAAAGGAATATATATATTATTTAAAAATAACAAAAAATCTTTCAAAAAATACAATTGTTTCTTATGAGAGAGATTTATTAGAGTATCTTGATTTTATTGAAAAAAACTATAAAATTAAGAATATCAATATGATTGAAAAAAAACATATTGATAACTTTATCAGATCACTTTCAAGAAAAAAGATTAGTACTAAAACAATAACAAGAAAGATATCATCAATTCATTCATTTCACAAATATTTACTATCAGAAAAAATAGTAAGTCATGATGTGGTTGAAAAGGTAAAAAAACCTAAGACATCTAAAAACCTACCCACAGTTTTAAATATAGAAGAAATAGAACGTTTTATAGACGCAAGTAATGGTTTGGGCAAACCACTTGATTTAAGGAATAGAGCTATGGTAGAATTAACATACGGCTCAGGGCTTAGAGTTTCTGAATTGCTCGATTTAAAACTATCTGATTTGCATCTAAATATGAACTTAGTTAATATAACGGGTAAGGGAAATAAAGAAAGAATTGTACCATTAGGAGAAGAATCAATATACGCAATTAGAAAATATCTAATTGATGGAAGAACTAAATTAAATCCTAAAGATAGCGACATTGTATTTTTAAATAAAAATGGTAATAAATTAAGCCGTATAGGCTTTTATAAAATAATACAAAACATTGCTAGAAAAGCCAATATTCACAAAAAAATGTCTCCTCATACTTTGAGACATTCATTCGCAACTCATCTTTTAGAAAATGGGGCTAGTCTTAGAAGTGTACAAGAATTATTAGGGCATGAAGATATTATGACTACAGAAATTTATACGCATGTTAGTAAAAAAATCATCCAAAAAGAATATGATGCAAAACATCCGCGTGCCCAAGGAAAGAAGGAATAATATGAAATTTAAGAGAATATTTTTAATAGTAATTGATTCAGTTGGTGTCGGAGAATTACCTGATGCTGATAAATTTAATGATGTAGGAGCTAATACTATTGGAAACTTAGCTAAAGCTACAGGTGGGGTTCACTTACCTACTTTAGAGACATTTGGTTATGGTAATTTAACTGATATTTTAGGAGTACCTCCTGTTAAACATCCAAGAGCTAATACGACAAAATTAGCTGAATTATCTAATGGTAAAGATACAATGACAGGTCATTGGGAGATAATGGGGATTAAAACCAGCAAGCCATTTAAAACATTTACAGAAACTGGATTCCCTGATGATTTAATTAAGAAGATTGAAGAATTATCAGGTAGAAAAGTTGTTGGAAACAAAGCAGCTTCTGGAACGGAAATAATTAAAGAATTAGGACCTCATCAAATGGAAACTGGAGATTTAATTGTTTACACTAGTGCAGATTCTGTATTACAAATAGCGGCACATGAAGAAGTAATTCCTCTAGAAGAACTTTATGATATTTGTCATAAAGTAAGAGAATTAACCTTAGATGAAAAATGGAGAGTAGGAAGAATTATCGCAAGACCATATCTAGGCAATCCCAAAGATGGTTTTGAAAGAACTCCAAATAGACATGACTATGCGTTAAGCCCGACAGGAATAACAGCCTTAAATATCTTAGAAAAACAAAAATTCGATGTAATTTCCGTAGGTAAAATCCGTGATATCTTTAATGGTTCAGGAATAACTGACCATTATGGAATTAAATCTAACCATGATGGTATGGAAATCACAACTAAACTAACTAAAAAAGATTTCACTGGACTTTGCTTTATTAATCTAGTTGATTTTGATGCGAAATATGGACATCGAAGAAATCCTGAAGGCTATAAAAATGCCATGGAAGAATTTGATAGGGATCTAAAAGTTTTAATTGATAATTTGAATCATGATGATCTTTTAATGATTACAGCTGACCATGGAAATGATCCAACTTTCCATGGAACTGATCACACTAGAGAATACATTCCATTGTTTATTTATGCCCATGATTTCAATGGTAAGTTTTTGCCAGTAGGTGATACATTCGCTAATATTGGGGCGACTATCCTAGAAAACTTTAATCTAAAAGGTTTAGAATACGGCACGAGTTATTTTAAAATGTTAGAATAAATATTATTGTATAAAAAAACTCAGTTATTATTTAACTGAGTTTTTTATTGACTGAAATAATTAGGTAATTTACTATTCCTTTTTAGTTCTTTAATCTTCTTACTCTTTTCATAGTTCATTCTTTTTTCGCTATTTTTAACAATCTGTTTAATTATTTTATTATTTTTCGCAACTTTTAAATAAGGATAATATGTTTTTAAAATTTCATCGAAAGCTAAACTTAATTTACTGTAATATTTTTCATTTTGAATAATTGATTGATTGTATTCTTTTTTTAAATTCAAAATAGCATTGTGGAACGAAGATTTTTGTTTTTCACAATTAACTCTATAATGCTTATCTAAGGTATTTAAATCAACCTGCTTTTGTTCAATTTCTTTTTTTGATTTACTAATAACACTGTTTTTTTGATTGTTAATATTGTTTAAAATTGTCTTTTTATCTTTTTCTAATTTAAGAATTTTAGTTTGATACATCAATTCAGTTTTTTCAATGTTATTTGCGTATTCTTTTTCTAATAGATCGCGCTCTTCTTGAAATTGTTCAATCTGAGAAAGATAAAGATCTTTATTAATTTCAGGCTGTTCTTCGAAATAAATGACTCTAAATTCATCTATTAATTTTTTAGTAGAAGCATCTAATTCCTTTTCAGCTTTTTTTATTCTAAGTGAATTCTTTTTCTTAATTCTTTCTAAAGATTTATAAAAGGTTGGATCTAAAATATTAACTTTATTTTCTAAATAAGGTTTTAATACTTCAAAATGGTCTTTAGCCTCGGTATAAAGTTCTGTCATTTCATTAATTGTGTCTTGTCTTATTGTTTCCGCTTCTGATAGGGCTTCATTTAAATGTTTATTCAAATCATCAAGCCTTTTTCTTGCGTCAGTTATTACAGCATCATTTTCAATTTGTTTATCGATAATTTTAATTAAATCATTATTGATATTTTTATTTTTAGTGATTTGTTTTTCAAGACTACGCTTTTGTTTTGAATTATCAATCATTTGTAACATATAAGAATCATAGTATAACTTTGCTTGATATTCATCAAGTATTATTTTCTTTTTGTCTTGATATATTTTTATTTGATTTTTAACTATGTCTATATAATAATTTTTTTCTTCATCAAATGTTCTCATAATGGATTCAACTCTGAGTTTATATTCGTCATCTGCGAGAGATATTTGTTCATTTGCAAATCGCATTTGATTTTCGAAAGTCGTGAGTATGAATTCGTTATTGATTTTAGTTTCTTCCGCAACACGAGAGTATTGCAAAACTAAAAACCTTTTTTCATTTTCATATAAAGTATTATAATGAAGAGCTAAAATATCAAATTTCTTTAAAGCCAATTTAATTTCGCTCGCTGCGTCTACTATTCTTATATTATGAGTCTCATTTTCTCTAATAAACGACTCAAGAATTTGTGTGATTATAGATAAAAACTTGCGGTTTAAATTGCTTTCTTTAACTAGATGTTGCATATGATAGTTTATTGCTTTTTCTAATTTTTCAATATTATACTTTTCTTTTGTTAAAGAATTAAAAATTAAAGCAGAATTACCCTGATTTTCAGCGAAAAACAATTGAATATCACGCAAGGTATTCAAGATATCAATGTCTTGTAAAAGCATTAATTTTTCGCTTTCATATGCGAGTTCTGACTCTATTTCGTTAATCTGTTGTTTTAGTTTTAAAGTCTTAATATCAAAATTAACATTAATTTGTTGTTCTTTATTCATTTGTAAAATAGATAAAAAATTAATTTCATCTTTTATAATTTTAGTTGAATTATCACCTATTATTTGCGCTAAGAAAGGATCTATCTTTAATAACTCAATAAATAATTTATAATATTTTTCTAATTGGAAGATTAAATCCTGAGATTCTTTTTGAAATTCAAGATATATTTGTTTTTTAACTTTATATAAACTCTTAGTAATATTATTTGCATGTTTCTCACATTTAGCTATTTGGGTTTTGTAGTGAAGCGAACTATTATATTTTTTAATTAAATATTTTAAAGTAACAAAGCCTTTTTCTTCAGCTTCAATGATGTCCTTTTTAAATATTTGAATAAAATCAATAGGACGAAAGAAGAAGTCAACTTCATCATACAACTCATTGCCTTTTTTCTTTAATAATCTAAATAAGGTTTTTTCATATAAATCCCTATATTCTTCTTGAAGAATCTTTTTAACTTTTTCTTCTTGAATAGATAGATGTTGTTTAAATAAATCCAACTGTTTAAGCTTATTAGAAATCATCTTTTTAGTAGATTCAGAATTTAAGTCTTCTTCAATAGAAAAAGTAGATTCATTATCTAAATAATTCTGCATTTCTTTTAAGTAGAAGGAGTTAATTTTATTTAATTTTGAATTTTTTTGTAATATTAATAAAGAAATTTGGTTATCCATTTCCGTAATTTTATCATCTAGTTTTTGAAAATCATTGAGAATTTTTTTATTATAACGATTCATAATATCATCAAATTGTTTAGCTTTATCTTGATAGAAAACATAGAGGTCGTTATAATCTAAGATTTGATTAGTATAATAGTCTTTGAATTTGTCAAAAAAATTATATTTTATTTGTATTAATGCTTTATTTAAATAGTCTAATGAATCAATGCGTTCTCCAGCTTGATTGAATTCATAGTGGAGAATATTTAAGTTTTCTTTATGTATTTTTTCTTCAGTTTTAGAGATTATTGCTTGGCGATCAACAATTACAGTTTCTTCATGGTAAAATACACTATCTTTTAATTGATCAGCTTTTTTCTTAAGGTTAGATAGTGATTTTTCAGTTTCATGAAGGTTATTTAAAGTAATTTGTTTGTGTTTCAATGCATGGCCTTTTATTTGTTGGTAAAAATCTTCAAATAATTTTAGTTCTTTGTCAGAAGAAGAGTTTATTTTATCTTCATAACGTTTGAAATTATTGAATTGACCAGGCATATTTTTTTTCGCCATCTCTACCTCCTTATCTAAACATTAATAATTCTTTTTTGTTTATCGATTGATTCTTGAACATTTTTATGAAGTTGTTCTCTCGTTTGTTTGCTTTTAGATATTGTATCCAAATATGTTTGGGTTGTAGATTTAATAATCTGTTCATGAAATCTTTGAATGTTTTCAAAAGGTGAATATAATTTAGAACTAGGTTCTAGTAATTCATTATTACCAGATTGATTTAATAAGTAATCTTTGTAATTATCAGTATATTCATCGTTAATTTTGTTAAATTGATTTAAATAATTGAATTCTAAATTCTGTATTTTTCTATATAGAGATTCATAATCATTAGGTAAACGGTTTTTAACATTTTGAATTTCTTCAAGATATTTAGGTCTTGAAACAAATTTGTCTTTTTCGATTTCACTTAAGCGTTTTTGTAATTCTTTATTCTTTCTAATAACTAAGCTGTGTTTTTCTTTTTTAGAATTTAAATAGAACTGATTTTTCTCAATTGGAAGCTTATTTATTTTGTCTTCTAACAATGTAATAGTTTTACTGGTTTCAATTTCTCTAGAACTGTATAGCTTTTCAATAAAAGCCAATTCTTGTTTATGATAATTAATATTTAATGTTTGAATATGAATGAGTGATTTGTTAAATTGATTATATTGCTTTTCGATAAATTTCTTTTCTTTCGCAAATAAACTATCTAAAAATCGCAACATTTGTCTTAATTCTTTATCATTCTTCTTGATGATTATTGAATATTTCTTTACAATGTAATTTTCAATTTGAGAAGATTCATCTTTGCGTTTTAAGAATTCATCATTTATTTTACTTACTTGGCTTTTATAGATGCGGTTTATCTTATCAGAATGATTTTCTAAATGATTAAGCTGTTTCTTTTTTGAAGAACTGATTTTATATGCCTGATATTCCAATAGGTCATATTCTTTGTTTATAAGTTGCCTTGTTTTATCTGCTTTTTTAATTGTGTTTTCAATAAACGCTCTATCATTTTTAGTAATTTTATCTAAAATATTATCAATTATATTGTTAGAAAAATCTAAATATTTTTCTAACAATAAAACTGTTTCAATTAAATATAAATCTAGTAAGAAAACTCTTTTTTTCTTTTTCTTTTCAATTATTTTAAATTTACTATAATTTTCGATAATAAATTTTTCTAGGTATTTAATATTTTCTTTTTCAATTAGTTTAATAATATTCGGAACCTGATATTTATATGCTAAAGT
>JAOZSU010000054.1:0-7146 GCA_029939475.1 Mycoplasmatota bacterium
TGGAACACCAGGAAGAATGATTGATCACATAAAAAGAAAAACAATTAATCTAGACAATTTAAAGTATTTTATCTTAGATGAAGCTGATGAAATGTTAAAAATGGGATTCATTGATGACATAGAAACAATCTTTAATAGTACTCCAGAAGAAAAACAAACATTAATGTTTTCTGCAACTATGCCGAAAACAATTATAACTCTAGCAAAAAAATATATGAATAATCCTGAAGTAATAACTTCAGTTGGAAGTGATAGAACAAACCAAGATGTATCACAATATTATTACAAAGTAAAAAGAGAAAATAAAACAGAAGCTGTATATAGGCTGTTAAATATATATAGACCTAATCTAGCTTTAATATTTTGTAATACAAAAGCTAAAGTAGATGAAGTTACAAATCAATTAATAGATAGAAAAATAAATTGTGATAAAATTCATGGAGATCTTCCACAAACCACAAGATTAAATGTTTTAAATAAATTTCATAATGGAATTATCGATGTATTAGTAGCAACTGATGTGGCGGCTAGAGGATTAGATATAAAGAACGTAGAAGCCGTTTTTAATTATGATACTCCAGAAAAGGCTGATTATTATATACATAGAATAGGTAGAACTGGAAGAATTGGAAATTTAGGATATGCGTTTACTTTAGTATCTAAGGGAGAAATGAAAAGAATTTTTGAAATTGAAAGATTAACTGGTACGAAGATTAAAAGAAGAAATATACCAACATATGAAAAAGTAATGGATGTTAAAGCTGATAAATTTGTTGATGAAGTAAAGAAAGTAATCGAAACTGAGTCTCTTGATAAACAATATCTTACATTAAATCGTTTAATTCAAGCGCAATTAAATGAAGATGAAATTATAGTTGCTCTATTAAAAATGTTAGGTTCAGAGTCAGATAATTCTCGAAATAAATTAGATATCAACGAAACATTCAAAGAAAATAAAAACAATAAAAGACATTTTACGAAAGAAAACCAGGTAAGATTCCATATGAATTTAGGGAAAAAAGATGGCTTAACTGTTTCAGATATTTTAGACTTTACTCGTTCAAGAGTGAAAATTCAATCAAAAGAAATTCAAGATATAGCTATTTTAACAGAATTTTCTTTTTTTACAGTTCCGAAAAAATATGGCCCAAGTATATTAAAAAATTGTAACCATAAAATACTTAAGGGAAGAAAAGCTAGAATACAAATTTCAAGAAAACAAAGATAAATCAACATCCATTGACAAACCGTTTAATATCATTATAATTAAGTTATAAACTTAGGGGGCAATATATGAAAAAATTAGGTGTTATTGTATGTACAAATTCGGCTATTGATTATATTAAACATGATTATCAAATTGATGTAGTGAGATCTACGATACTTTTAGGGGATAAAGAATATATTGATTATGAGGAATTAACAGCTAATCAATTTTATAAAATGTTAAAAGAAAATCCCGATTTATTTCCAAGAACGGCTATGGCTTCTACAGGAAATATGTTAGAACATTATGAGAAACTAAGAGATGAAGGATGCGATACTATTATTTTTATTACTATCTCATCAAAGATGAGTGGTATTTATGAAAATGCATTAATCGCAGCTAAAATGGTTGAAGGAGTAGATGTTTTTGTATTCGATTCAAAAAGCGTAGGCTATATTGAATGTTTAATGGCTTTTACTGCTCATGAAGATTTTAAAAAGGGTAAAAGTATAGAGGAAATTATAAAGGATTTAGAGTATATTCGCGATAATAATCATATCTATTTCGCTGTAAATGATTTAAGCTATCTTGTTAAAAATGGAAGGCTCTCAAACGCTGCTGGGTTTATCGCAAACGCATTAAAAATAAAACCTTTATTAGAAATTAACAAAGATGGAGCGGTTGTAAGTATAGAAAAAATAAGAACATTTAAAAAAGCAGTTGATCGCGTTATTGAAAAATATATTGAAGAAACAGAAGGGAAAGATGTAGAAACTTTTATAATTCATGCTAATAATCCCGAAACAGTTGAATATATTCGTAATAAAGTTATTGAATTAAGACCAGGCGTTAAAGAAATAAAAGATTATTTATTAACACCTGCTGTAGGAGCTCATGCAGGGCCTGGGGCTATTACCATTGGTTATGTATTAAATAGATAATAGAGGGATTTATATTATATGATAAGCAGTGATATTATTAGGGGTAATATAGACACAATTATTTTAAAACTCTTACAAGAAAAAGATATGTATGGTTATGAAATTGTAAATGAAATTAAAAATCGCACGAATAATATGTTTAATATTAAAGAAGCAACCTTATATTCAGTGGTACAACGTTTAGAAAAACGAGAATTAATTAATTCATATATGGGCGAAAAATCTCATGGAAGAAAAAGAAGGTACTACAGAATTACATCTTTTGGTAAAGCTTATTATAAAGAGTTAATTTCAGAATATAAAACACTGAAAGATATTATGATAAAAATACTGGGGGATGACGTTATATGAATAGCATAAAGAAATTTGTAAGTAAATTATTAAAAGATTTTTTTAATGAAGAAGATAAAAAAGAGTTAATTGAAATATTAACTACAAGTTTAGAAGAAAAGGTTGATGATTTAGTAGAACAAGGTAAAACTAGAGAAGAAGCTATTGAGATATCTATCAAAGAATTTGGTGGAAAAGAAGATGTTTTAGAAGCTTTTCCAGAATCCCATAAAAATAATAAAAGCCTTATTAAAAAAAGACGGAATCAATTGGTATTCTCAATAGGAGCTTATTTAATCATAACTGGATTAATGGCTTATCCTAATTTTCTTTTTACTCCAGATATCTTATGGTTTTTATTTATAGCTATTGGGTTATTATTTTGGCCACTTGTAATGCTATATTTATATCTTTCAGCAAGGAGATAATTGTTTGAGCGTTAAAAAAATAGTTTTTCTTTCTATGATGATTTCTATAAGCATTGTATTAAGTATAGTTGAAAGTATGTTTGCGACTATTGTTTTTGCTTTTCCAGGAATAAAACTTGGTCTCGCTAACATAGCTACATTAGTTGTAGTTTTTACTATGGGTAGAAAAGAGGGGTCTACGGTAGCTATTTTACGTATTTTTCTTGTTGGGTTAATATATAGTGGATTATTCACACCAGCTTTTTGGATTAGTTTAGGTGGGGGATTGTTTGCGCTATTAACAATATTAATTTTTAAAAATTCAAAATTATCAATCTATACTATTTCTGTATTAGCCGCTTTAATGCATATGGTAGGACAGATTATAATAGTTATCTTTATAGTTAAAACATCTAGTTTAATTTATTATTTACCTTATATGATGATTATTAGTGTACCTACAGGGTTGATTACAGGATATTTAGCTAATAAAATCATTAAAGATTTTTCTACTAAAATAATGTCATATTAAAAACACTTCCATTTTTAGGAAGTGTTTTTTTAAAACTTTTTATATTAATCATTATCTATATCATATATATACTGTGAAAATCCGTCAGAATAAGCATAAGTTCCATCATAATGGTACCAAACTGCCTCTAAATTATCATATGAGTTTACAAAATCCATAGCCTCATCGAGAGGCATTAAATATAAAGCAGTAGATAATAAATCCGCTAATGCAGAATCGGGATAGAGCAATGTTACAGACATTGAATATCCTCCTGGATAATATGTAATAGGATTAATTATATGGTGATATATCAAAGAATCATCCACCCCTTTAAAAAATTGTTGGTAATTTCCGCTAGTAACTACAGCCATATTTTTGGGAACAGATAGTGTAAGAAAATAATCTTGACTTTCTTCGTAATTAGTAGAAGGTGTTTTTAAAGCAATATAAAAATTACCATCTACTCTTCCAGGATTAAATCCTCCGCCGATAACATTAGAATTTCCAGCGTTTAATATATATGTTATATTTTTGTTGTTTAAATAATCTGATATTATTTTAGTCACATATCCTTTAGCTATTCCACCTAAATCTATACTCATATCCGGTTTAGAAAAACTAATGGTTTTATTATCTAAATCTAAAACTATATCATCAGGATTTGTATTAAAAACAGAACCATCTATAAGACTTCTAGGCACAGGACAATATGCAATTCCAGGTTCAACTGAATAATCACATAAATCGCTTTCTCTAGCATCATGCCAAATGCTTAAGACGGGATCTAAAGCTATATTAAACATTGGAACATTATCAATAGTTATTACTTTTTCATTGTCTAAAGTATATTTAATTGCGTTGTATAAAATATCATCAATTTTAATCTCAGCATTTGAATGATTGATAGTATAAATATTATTAATATTTACATATTCATTGTATTTATCAAAATATTTATGGTAGTATGCCAAAGTATTTTCAAAATAATCGAAAATTTCTTTAACATCATAATTATCTGTTTCTTGATAATAAAGCCTTAAATATATTGGTGTATCAAAATATGAAGTTGTTGTATCACTACAAACATAGAATGATTTATCACTACTTATAATACAATAATCTGAATCTGGGTTAGAAATTGTATTACAACTAATTAACAAAGTAGTAATGAAAACCATAGATATAATAATAAGCAATTTTTTCATAAAAAGTCTTGTATACTCTAAATGTAATAAGTTTTATTATATTTAGAGTATATTTTCCTTTCTAAAGAATTTATAAATGTTATAATATAAATAGAAAATGGTGGTGATATCATTAAGAAATTAGATATTATAATTATTGTTTCCATATTTATATTAGGGATAATTTCTTTAATAGGATTTAAATTATATGAAAACAATAAAAGCACAGGTGAACTTTATGCAGTAGTTACCTATCATGATATAAAAATTCTAATGATTGATTTAAATACAAATGAATATAAAGTATATAATACAATTTACAAAAATAATATCGATGTTTCAAGAGCTGATGAAGGAATATACTATGTTCCTGGAGAAATAACTTCAAACATGGAAGCTTTATATCAAATAGATAGTTATGCTAGAGAAAATCAAATTGTAGGAATAAAATTAAAAGTTATAAATCACAAGATTTCTGTTGTTTATCAAGAGTCTCCCAAAAATATATGTGAGTTACAAGATCCTACTGATTCTCATTTAATGCCAATTGTATGTTTACCTAATGAATTAGTTATTGATGTATATACAAATCTAACATCTGATCAATTTGAACCAGATGTAATAATGGGGTGATATTATGTTCCTTGCGATTAGTCATAATGTGTTTGTTATTATTAAGATTGTTATGTTTTTTGTGGCAACTATTTTTATCTTTGATGCTATGCAAGCAATTGATTTTTCTAAAATCTTTCGTAAAGATTCAGGAAGTCAAATAAGATTTTTGTTTATGGTAATAGCTATTATTTTAGGATATTTATTTGTAGACGCTATAATTAATATACTTGAATCTGTGAATAATTTTTTTTAAACATATTCAGAAAATTTTTTTATAACTTCGAGATGATTCTCGAAGTTATTTTTATTAAATAATTGTTCTTTTATTTGGTCATAATTCAAAGCATTAACTTCGAATATAAAAGTAATATCTGTGTCATAAGCAACATTGATTAAATTAGTGTGCTCACGCAAATATTTATCTATATTACCTATATGATTATAATCCGTAGTTATTTTACAAGTATAAATCGTTTCTTTTTGAGTACGTTTGCTTCTTTTTAAAACTTCTGAAGCAGCATAGGTATATGCACGTATTAAGCCACCGGTTCCAAGTTTAATTCCACCAAAATAGCGGATAACTACTAATAATATATAAGTGAGATTTTGTCTTAATAATACTTCTAAAATCGGATAACCTGCAGTTCTTGAAGGTTCACCATCATCTGTAGCTTTCTGTATCAAACCATCATCTTCTAAAATATAAGCATAAGTATAATGATTAGCGTTTGGATATTCTTTTTTAAGAATCTTCAAATTTTCTTTAACTGAATTTTCATTTTTAACAGGTAAAGCAATTGCTATAAAGCGTGATTTTTTAATAACAATTTCATTAACTGTTTTATCTTTGATTGAAAACATATTATCACCTAGATTATTATAACACATTATCTTTTTGATTAGGTATAATTAAACATTTTGAATATGATTTAATCTGTTATTGTGTTATAATAAAAAAGGTGATTTGTGATGACTGAATACTTTAAATTTGGCCGAAATATAGTAAAAACACTACTTGACTTAGGATATCAAGCTTTTTTTGTCGGTGGTTTTGTAAGAGATTATTTATTAAAAATAAATATATCAGATATAGACATCACTACAGATGCAACGCCTAAGGAAGTAGAAGAGATATTTGAAAATACAAAAGCCACAGGAATTAAATTTGGCACAGTAACAGTTTTTTATGAAAATTATCAATATGAAGTCACTACATTTCGTACAGAAGGAAAATACATTAATCACAGAAAACCAAAAGATGTTTCATTTGCTAAAACATTGAAAGAAGATTTACAAAGAAGAGATTTTACAATAAATGGATTAGCTATGGATATATCCGGTAAGATAATTGATTTATTTGAAGGTAAAAAGGATTTAAAAAACAGATTAATACGTTCTATAGGAAATCCTGATATTCGTTTTGAAGAAGATGCTTTAAGGATTTTAAGAGCATTTCGCTTTGTATCTAAACTGGGGTTTGATATAGAGAAAAATACACTTAAAAGTATAGAAGAGAATATGGAATTATTGAAAAAGATACCTATTGAAAGAGTAATGGTAGAAATCAACAAAATATTTAAAAATCCTTATTATGTAAAAACGATTTCTTTAATGAATCAAACAAATATTGAAAAAGCATTCCCCGAACTTGAAAAAGGAATCGAACTATTAAATTCAAGAGATAGTTATAATTTAAATTACCTTGAATTTTACTCTTTATGTTTTTATTTAGAAAACCAAGAAATCCCTGATAAATGGCGATTTTCTAATAAAGAGACATCTGTTATAAATAAAACTATTGAATTATTAAAAGGTAATAAATTTGACAAAATGATAGTATATCAATTTGGAATAGATATTTCATTAATGGCTAATAATATATCTAAGACAATTGATCCTACAAATGATAAAGAAGATTTAATTAAAGATACATATAAAAGATTACCAA
>JAOZSU010000055.1:0-7127 GCA_029939475.1 Mycoplasmatota bacterium
TGGTACTAGCTTCTTATTTTATTAATGTTAAAGAATACCCTCTAACGATTATTTCCATTTTATCTCCTAAAGGTGCAGTTTTTTTTACATATATTTTAGTACCTGTAATTAATCCCATATCAATTAAACGTTTCCTTAAATTATTTGCGAAAACTTGTCTTACAATGCAAAATTGCCCAGGCAAAACCTCTCTTAATGTCATAATATCCTCCAAATGTTAGGCACTCCTAACATACCATTTTTAAAATAAAAAGCCACTTTGTTAGCTTGCGTTAACATTATAGCTTATTAATATATTCCTGTCAATTAAAATTGTATTTATTTTCTAAACAAAAACTAGTATATATTTTTAATAATATTATAAATACTTATAATGAATAAATTTCACAAAAATGCATAGTTATTTTAATAACTAAAATAAAAATCATTTGTATCTTTTTTGAACCTTTTTTGAAATCGATAATTTTGATAGAAGATAATATTCTAAATATCAAAAAATAGTTCTACTCTATTTTTAGCCATTATTATGGCTTTTCAATTTTTCGTTTTTGAAACGTTCCTAAATCAATTTTATATACAATATTGAAAATATAGCATTTCGTTTCTACTCATTTTTAATAAATTTCTCATAAAATTCTTTAACAGCTGCTTCATAATTAAATTCATCCTTCAAATACCCTTCAGCGTGTAGAGAATTGTTTAAAGCAATGAATATTTGTTTAGGACCATTATATGAATCATACATCTTTTGAGTATGTGTATAAGATATAAAATTATCCGCTTTTCCGTGAGCAAAAAATATTGGCAAGCTAATTGTGTTAAGCGCATCAATTGGCGATATTCTACTCATTTTTACTTTAGTAAATATACGAAACATTATCTTGCCAAATGGTAAAAAGATTCTAACATATGGTTTAGTTTTTACATATAATATTTCTCTTACTAACTCCTCTAAATTAGAAAAACCACAGTCACTAAATACGAATTGCACCCTTTTATCAATAGAAGCCTCTAGTAATACTGTAGCTGACCCCATTGACTCACCATACAATCCTATTGTTATATCTTTACCATACCTATTAATTGTATCCGTAATAACATCATATAAATCATCTTTTTCATACCAACCAAGAGTAGTGAATTTACCTCCTGAATCTCCATGATACCTCTGATCATAAAGAATTATATTATATCCATATCGCATCATCATACGAGCATACTTCAAACACCCATGATGAGTGTAGGTGTGTCCATGTGACATTACAATAAACCTATTAGAAGGCGATTTGTTTTCTAAATAATAGACAGCTAAATTATAATTATATCTTGACTTTATCTCATATTTATTCTTTAAATTTTCTCTGTAAAAATTCATAATCCCTGGATATTTTTCTTCTTCTAGAGATGATGTATCTAGTAATGATCTTCTATTTGGCTTTATAATTCCAAGCGCTATAAATGATCCACCCCAAAATAAAATAACTAATATAAATATAACTGTTAATAATATCCAAATATAATATGGCATTTATCTTCCTCCAATTTTATTGTTTTAATAAATTATAATATATACCTTTTGAATCAATTAACTCTTGATGGCTACCCATTTCTAAAATACCATCCTTACCTAAAACAACAATTCTATCTGCATTCATAATAGTTGTTAATCTATGTGCAATCACAATCGCTGTTTTTCCTTTTACTAATTCATCAAAGGCAGATTGAATTAAGCGTTCGGTTACATTATCTAATGCACTGGTTGCTTCATCTAATATAACAATCTTAGGTTTTTTAAGGAATAACCTGGCTATTGCAATTCTTTGTTTTTGTCCGCCAGATAATTTAACACCCTTTTCACCTGTATAGGTTTCATATCCATTTGGTAAACTTAAAATATATTCATGAATTTTAGCTCTTTTAGCTGCTTCTATAATTTCTTCATCGGTAGCATCTGGGTCTCCATATAATATATTGTCTTTAATCGTTCCATAAAAAATAAATACATCCTGTTGGACATGACCAATTGATCTTCTTAAAGAATATATATCATAATCCTTAACATTAACTCCATCTATTAATATCTCTCCAGAATCTACATCATAAAATCTAGGTATTAATTTTGATATTGTAGATTTTCCTACACCAGTTTCTCCAATTAATCCAATTTTTTCACCAGGAGAAATATCTAAATTAAAGTTCTTAAGAATCTGTAATTCCTTCTTATTATATGAGAAATTAACATTTTTAAACTTTATTTCTCCTCTTGGATTTTCTAATTTAATAGCTCCTTTTTTCGATTTTATCTTAGGCTCTATATGTGTTATCTGATAAAATCTTTCGAATCCAGCCATACCTTGTTGGATTTGTTGCATCATGGCTATCAAACGATTAATTGGTCTTGTTAGAAATGATATATACATATAATAAGTAAACAAATCAATATAATCAATTTTCTTATAATAAACGAAAGCTCCACCGATAACTAATAAGATTAAGTTTAAAACCTTAATTAAAAACTCATTACCAACATGAAAAATACCCATTTGAAAATATGCTTCTTTAGTGGAATTAGCATAATGCTCATTTACATCTTGAAATCGATCAACTTCAAAGTCTTCATTATTATATGCTTTTGTTAATCGAATACCAGAAAGAGAGTTTTCTATCTTCGAATTTAATTCTCCATGAACTTTTCTCACACCTCTTTGAGCTTCTAGCATTTTCTTTCGTCTCCACCAAGAAAAAATAACAATAATTATAACGAAAGAAAATATAATAATTGTTAATAATAAGTTTATTGTGGCTAAAAATATAAAAGACCCTATAAACATTATTCCAGAAATAAATAAATCTTCAGGTACATGGTGGGACATTTCTGATATATCCCTTAAATGATTTGTAATATAGCTCATCAATACACCAGTTTGAAAATCATCATAGAATTCATAGTCTAATTCTTCATATTTTTTAAATAGGTCTTTTCGCATATCTCGCTGTATAAAGGCCCCCATAATATGCCCATTATAAGTAACATAAAAAGACATTCTAGCTCTAATAATATATATAAAAAATAACCCAAAACCAATATACATTATCATTTTGAGATTTCCATCAGGAATATATGAATTTAATATTTCTCTCATTGCAAAAGGATATAATAAATCTATTACTGACATCATAAATGCAGAGAATAGATCTATATATAATACTTTTAAATGGTTTTTGTAATAACTTATAAATGTTTTTAGCAAAGTTTTCACCTCGTAATTGTATTAATTAATAATAAGGAGATGCAGTGCTTTAAAAAGCATCTGCATCTTTGTTTTATAATTAATATTTTTCTATTTATTTTCTAATAAAAATGTAGCTTCCATATCAGCTGTTGACAAAGCAAAAGCTAATGGAAACTTAGAAAAAGCATCACCAACATTTCTATTATTTTCTTCAGAGAATCCCATATGATAACGAATCGCGAAAGCTTCTTCTCTAGTAAGTTTCATAAAGCCAGAAATTATATATACTGATTTTTCCCCATGCCCATAAGGTAAATCATCTGAAAACTCATAACTTGGAACTTTAATCCACTTACCATTTTCATCCTTTTTATTTCTAAAGGTTTTCTTATAAACATTAACCTTACAAATATCATGTAATAAAGCGATAATAGCTATTGTTTCATCGTTTGCATTTATATTATATACTTCCTTTACTCTTGTCCTAGATAAATAATCCTTTAAACAATGATAAACATTTAAAGAATGCTCTAATAATCCTCCAGGATAAGCCAAGTGATATCTGGTGGAAGCAGGAGCTTCAAAAAAATCACTATTGCTAGATAATAAATAATCTAATAATTCATTAGCCCCAGGTCGTTTAATGTATTTTTTATATAATTCTACAAATTCTTCTTTCATGATATAACCTTCCCGTATATAGCTGTACAAGGAACTTCGATATCTTTATTATTTAAAGTAATAGGAATCATTACTTCAACTACTTCAACAATTTCATATATTATATTATCGCTTAAATCTTTAATCCTTTGACTTGGTTTAAAATGGTTTTCTTTTTTCGTTCCAAAAAATACTAGAATATCATCCTCATTATATCTTTTTGCATGTCTCGCTAATAGATTATCTATTATTTTAATTCTAACTGAACCGTCTAATAAAACAAACTTATAAGGATTTTCTTGGTTAAATCTTTTTCTCAATTTTTCTTTACTGAATTGTTTTTCAGTACCAGAAATAACTGTTTGATATTCTTTTTTAGCTGCATTTATAACTTCAATACCTAATCCTTTTAATCTGTCGATTAAATCTTTCTTTTGAATCATAATAATCTTCCCTTCACAAAATTATTTTAAACTCATAATTGTTATGCTTTCAACAGAAGCTGTATTTGGAAACATATCAACTGGTTTAATTGATTTAATATTATATAATTTTAATAAATCCTTAAGATTTTTAGCTAATGTGGATGGATTACATGAAATATACACAATCTGTTTAGGCTTAATTCTTAAAATAGATTCAATAATAGATCTATCCAAGCCTTTTCTTGGAGGATCCATTATAACTAGATTTGGTTTTATTCCTAATTTGATAAGTTTGGGCATTTCTTTTTCAACATGCCCTGTTATAAATTTAACATTATCTATTTTATTAATTTTAGCATTCTCATATGCATCTTTAATAGATGCTTTAGAATAATCTATTCCATATACCATATGAGATTGTTTAGCTAATATAAGAGAAGTAATGCCTATTCCAGAATACAAATCAAAAACAACCGAATTCTTATTTAATTCGATATTATCAATAATATGATCATACATAAGCCCCATTTGAACTGTATTTAATTGATGGAATGCATCTGGAGATACTTTAATTTTAAAATCTTTGAAATTACTATTAATCCAAGACTTTCCATTAATCATTTTGATTCTATCAGTAATAACTAAACTAGTTTTTTGATCGTTAATAGTATAGGAAACTGATTTAATAATTGATAATTCCTTTATCAAATCATTAGCTACTTCTTTAAGTTTATCTTTATATTCTTTTATCACAAACGTGATTGATGCACTATCCGTTTGTTCAAAATACCTAGTGACCAAAAACAACAAAACCCCTTCCTTGTTTTGTTTATCATAAGCTTTAAATTTATATTTACGTAAAATACGCAATGCTGTTTTATTAATCAAATTAATTTTATCGTGATGAATAATACATTCATCAACATATACAAAATTATTAGTATTAGGTTTGTAAAATCCAAGTGCCAATCCAAAATTTGTGTTTTTAAACGGCATTTGTGATCTATTGCGATACTTATATGGATAATTCATTCCTAAAGTTTTATCAATTTTAATTTTATTTAAATCAATATTTGTATATTTCTTTAATGATTGTTTTAAAATACTTTGTTTTATTTTTAACTGTTCAGTGTATTCAATATGTTGCATCTGACAGCCACCACAATCTTTATAATATTTACAAAGTGGTTCAACTCTTTTGGTGGATTTTCTAATAAAATCGATGATATTAGCTATAGCGTAATTGTTTGTTACAAAAACAACTTCTGCATATATTTTTTCCTTAGTAATAGCCCCTGGAACAAATACTAAAGTTTTATTATAATATCCTATTCCTTCCCCATTAATTCCTTGTTTGCGTATATCTAATTTTATTTTATCTCCTACAATAAGACCCATATAAGTCACCACCTTATTATATTATAACAGAAATATTTTGAATTTTATATAATATCCAGATTAAAAAGACACGATAAGTTAATCTTTATCATGCCTTTTTAACATTATTTTTTAATTGTATAAGAAGTTATATATTCTTGAACTAATTGCTTTACTTCTAAATTAGATAATTCTTCAAATTTGTTGGCTATATCTAATATTTCATGATCAATAGCGACTTCCTCTAATTCTTCCTCAATATAGATTTTTTCATTATCCGTTTTTATATTTCCATTATTTTTATCTACTAATAATTCCTCATATAATTTTTCTCCAGGTCTTAATCCTGTAACTTCAATCTTAATATCTACATGAGGTCTCATACCAGATAACATAATCATTTTTTCTGCTAAATCATAGATTTTTACAGGCTCGCCCATATCCAAAATAAATATTTCTCCACCCTTTGCATAAGCTCCAGATTGTAAAATCAAACCAACTGCTTCAGGTATTGTCATAAAGTAACGTATAATTTCCTTATGAGTAACAGTAACTGGCCCTCCATTTTCAATTTGTTTTCTAAACAAAGGTACTACTGACCCGTTACTTCCCAAAACATTTCCAAACCTAACCGCAGAATAATTAGTTTTAGACTTACGATTGATACTTTGAACTATTAATTCAGCGAATCTTTTAGTAGCCCCCATAATATTAGTTGGTCTTACAGCTTTATCTGAAGATACTAAAACAACTTTTTCTACATGATATATATCTGATAACTTACAAACATTAAATGTTCCAATAATATTCGTTCTTACGGCTTCTTTTGATGAATCTTCCATTAGAGGTACATGTTTATATGCCGCTGCGTGAAATACAATATTAGGTTTAAATAAATTGAATATTTCATCTACGCGTTTATAGTTATATACAGAACCTATTAAAATCTTAAAATTAACCTTCTTAATTTTATTATTTTTCATCAAATGATTTAACTCGGATTGCAAGTCATATATACTATTTTCATAAATATCAAATAATAATAATTCTTCTGGATTATATTTAACAATTTGACGAACTAATTCGGAACCGATTGATCCACCAGCACCTGTAATTAGAATTCTCTTTTTAGATACAAAATCCTTAATTCCTTTTGAATCAAGCTTAACAACATCTCTAGATAATAAATCTTCAACATTAACTTCTTGAAGTTTTTCAGGATCGTTTTTCTGAAGCCTTTTAAACTTAGGTAATCTTTTAATTGTGACCGGTCTTTGTGCAACTATTTTAATTATTTCTTGAAAACGACTTTTTTCGATATTCGCAATACAAATAATAACTTCTTCTATATTATAATTATCAATAATATGTGGGATTTCTTTTATAGGTCCAAGAATAGGGAATCCAGACATGATATGACTAATTTTAGTCA
>JAOZSU010000056.1:0-7043 GCA_029939475.1 Mycoplasmatota bacterium
TGGATAATAATGTACCGACATTGATAGATATAATATATGAAACTATTACAATTGATTCTGTTAATATCGCAAGTATAACATGATTAATTATCCAATACTTACTTTTATAAAAAGTATTCTTCATTTTTTATCTCCTCTTAAACAAATACTGGTCTAGGCAATTTAATTTCACCAGAATCTACCATCTCATAGAACCATGTTGCAACATCAATTACTATTTCTCCACTAATACAAAAAGCAGAAGCCCAACCATTCCCATAAGGTCTAATAACACTACCTTGAGGAATTAGGGAAGCTGTTAATCCAAATAATCCGTATATTAGTGAATTATTATGAACCTTATTCCAATCAACTCCAGATACTCCAATTGAGACTCTTCCACTCCATGAAGAGATATCGAAAAAACTACGAGGATCAAATGAAAATCTAAAAATTCTACCAAAGATATATCCAGACAAAGCCCCAAATCCAGCAGTAGTCATAGCTCTTGTTAGAGTTTGGGGGCTTAAACAATTGTTTTTTCCACTAATCCAACATCATATCAACTATGTTTTTCACTAATTTTGTTATAGTAGTGCATGAATAACAAGTCTTGAATGGGCCAGTTAATTATTGCCCAAACCAAAATTGGTAATAAAGAATTGTCATATGTTATTAGTTTATCAACAAGTATAAATATTAATGCCATTAATAGTAATGAAATAATAATATATTTCCTATGTTTCCCTGAGTATATATCATTTTCTTTAAAAAGTTTTCTATCTATTATGTAGTAAGACAAAAAAGCTCCATAAACAGGGATAAACATCATAATTGTAATTAGTTTACTATCATAAATTTTTTTCATAAAAATCTCCTTCTACTAAATATATAATATCTAGTCAAATATACTGTTAATGATATCTCTAAATATTTTAGATATGTTAATATCAATCTTCATTTCATAAAAACCATCACCATATCTTAATTGACCACCAGTAATATCCCTAGCAAATCCATAACCAAGATAAAATTCTACTCCGATATAAATGGGTTGTCATTACTAAGTTTATATGAAAAACAATGAAAATAATCAATGTTTTACTCAGTGTCATTACTAAGTTGCTTTCTTTGAATATCAAAATAATGTGTTTGAATGCATATACTATTATACACACTGTTTAAAAACCATACCAATCCAATAACAGATTTTGACTAAATTAATATAAGAATGAAGAGAGCAAGATGTTTAATCTTCAAAATCTTGCTCTTAATTATAGTTTTTTAGTAATTCCCATACATATCAAACAATTAATAGATATCATAAAAATTAAACATTAATCAATCATTCTGAGAAACTACGTTATTATCATAAATTTGCTATTCCCATGAAAACAATTAGCAACTTCCAATAAAGAATAAAAACAACAATAAATATAATCTCAATTGCATAATGTTTTTTCTTAAATAATTGTTTATCTATATAAGGTATTAGAATCATAATTATTGAAGGTAGTAAAATTGTAACTACATAAATTAAATATTCATCATTTGACCAAAAAAACATCATATTAAGCATATTTATCACAAGAAACAAAGTCACAATTGTTATACTAAAGTGATACTCACTATATTGCAAATCAAGTTTATTAGTATATACTGAAATACAATAAATAGTGACAAGAAACAAAGGGACTCCTATAACTATAATATTTTCAATTATACTGAAAACCTCATAATCTAACTTTTCTGCTGACAAATAATACATAATTCCTAAAGCTAGTATTACTACAGGCGTTAAAATATTAACAAGTTTTTTTTTCATCATATTTACCTAACAACTTGCGACATGTATCTTTACTATTTGTGCTCTTTTATTACCTGCTGAATCTTCAATACCTACCATTACTAAGTACTCGCCGGGTATATTGTATATAACCGTATCCCATTCTTCAAACTTAGTAATAATTCCTTGAACATCACTGTATTCTCCTGTTATTTTCGTTGCCCAGTTATAATTAGCATATTGATTTTTCTCAATGTATTGATCAGGTATATAATCAAAGAAAATATCCCAACGGCAAGCATTATTTTGAACACTAAAAGGAATTATTGTTCCATCATTATCGTTTACAGACTGGTCACTACCCAGGCTCAAGTAATACATATTGGTTAAAACATCTCCTTGAGCATTTCTAGCTGTTATATTACTGTTTTTTGATGCTTTATCCCACACGAATCTTTCAAAAGGAGTATGACTATTATAATCTTCTGAAGAATTACCCCAAATTAGATAAGGATATACATCACGAATCCAATGCGCATCTTTAAAAAATTCTGATTCATAGTCACTAGCACCAACACCAAAATTGAACGTAAAAGTTACTAAATCTTCATATTCTACATCCCCAAATACATCTTTCCATAATTTTTTTGCTTTTTCTTCAGTTACCATTTTCTCTTCTCCTTCATTATAAAAATTCATTCCTACAATATTACTACTCCGTATTTCTAATTTTCCAGTCAAACATTTCATTTGATGTTACGTGTTCTATACCAACCACATAGTATTCTTTTACACAAAATTTTAAAATAGCTCTATCTACTTTAGTTTAATCAACAGTTAATTTTATCCTTTGATTCTCAACGATGCATTTTGCATATTACATTCATAATGTGCATATAATATATTGCTGCTCTGAGTTTTAGATTCACTGAATACAGACCAGATCTAAAACCATTTCCATTATACTAAGTTTACTACTCAAACTTTAACGAATCAACTATCTTCATTTTAGAAGCAATATATGCAGGAATTATAGAAGAAACTATACATACTAATTGAATAACTACGAAGCATAACAAAACTGTTTTACCTTTAATGATTAATGGTATTGTGAAGGAGACATCTCTAAAGGAAACTATATTAAGCAAAATTAAACATACTAATATAGAAATAAGGAAAGATAGTAAAAAAGAAATTAAGCCGTACATACTTCCTTCCAAAAATATTTCTATTAGAATGTTACTCTTTTTTGCTCCTACTGCTTGTTTTATGCCTATTTCTACAAACCGTTCCTTTATCGAAAAAATCATTGCTTCCACAATTATTGCCGATGCTATCATCAAAATTATCCCCACAATTATTATTATCACTTGCTTAACATCACTTAAGGTCTCTGACAACTCAATAACTATCGAATTATATGAATTGTAGTCATCTAAAGATTGATAAACTCCTCTATTAATAATAATTTGCATTGCTTCAGCCTCAGACTTCTCAACATCATCAATATTATAAAAAAGGTAAGTTGTGTCAGTGAAAGTTGAATCAACTAGGTTAAGTGAGATAGGAATATAAAAAAAAGTATTATAAATTAGTGAGTCATTCTCTTCTAATTCTTCTGAAAAATTAAACTTATCTATAAATGAATTTTCATATACTCCTACAACTTCTAGTGTAGCAAAATCTACAATAGTATATAATGAATAGCCATTCTGAAACTGCTCTCCCATTATAGGTATACTGATTTCCTTACCTAATCCATTGCCAGAAAAAAGCAATTGCTCAGTAATTTCATCAATGACAATAACATCTTTTTTTTCTAAGATATCTTCCTCTGTAATCCCCCTCCCTTTAATCAAACTTGATGGAACAACATAATCACTTGATAAAACCAATCTTGCATCAAAATTGTTTACTCTGGTTATATTAAATGAGAGTTGAATCTCAGTTTCGTTAATCATGAATGGCCACTTTAAAGAACCAGTCATCTCGGTTTTATATATATATAAGTTGCTGCCTAAAGAATCTATCAACTTACTCATTGTTTCATCATCAACTTGATTATCAAACTTGTATTCTATTAAATTAGCTTCGTTATAATATGAATATTTTTCGAACTGATGAAAATAATATGAGTCTAATAATGCATAGCTAGTAAAAAGTATAGTGCCAGCAATGAAAACACTTATTATTGAAAGAAATAGTCTAATTTTATTCTGCGTAAACTGACTCAGGTAAAAACTTATAGAAAACTTTAACTTATCTTGCACAATTTTCCTCCCAAAAGCATATATCTTTTTTCGCATGAATCTATAACATAATCATCATGACTTACAATGATTACGATCCTACCTTGTTTCTTTAAATCTTTTAGAATACTAATAACTCGATTTCTGTTTACCTTATCTAGATTACCTGTTGGTTCATCTGCAATAATTATTGAAGGATTATTAATCAATGCTCGTGCAATTGCAACACGTTGTTTTTCTCCTCCACTAAGATTTTTAACTTTCTTTTTTTCAAGTGATACTAAGCCTAGCTTCGAAATCATGTCATGATAATAACTAATATCCAATTTATTTTTGTTGTACAACTTAGGCATTAATATGTTTTGCTTAACACTCATTTCATCTAAAAGGTTATACATCTGGAAAATAAAGCCAATTTCATTACTTCTAAGCTCACATTGTTCATCGTGAGATATTGACTTAACATCAATTGAATTGATTATCATCTCACCTTCAAATGAAGTGTCTATTAATCCTATCAAATTAATCAAAGTGCTTTTTCCTGAACCACTTTTTCCTTTAATTCCAACTAAATCGCCTGAACTTGCTCTAAAATGCAAATTATCTAAAACTAATTGATTTCCATAATTCTTAATAATATCATTAGCTAAAATTACTAACTCACCAATAGATTTTCGCATAAAGCTCATCCTTTTGTTCTTCAATATTATCAAAATCAATAATAGAAACTATATCGTTTTGTTTTATGACATCAACATAAATTTTAGTGTACTCACTTTCATCTTCAAACTCACTATTATTTTTCATATGTATATAATATCCATTATTATCTTCGGAAAGAAAGTCATTAAGAATATAATAAACGTCATTTATTACTTCTCGTTCATATGAGACAATTACTTCAGTTCCAGGAAGTAACTTCAAAGAGTTTTCAAGTTTGGTCGCAAGTAAATCATTAGTTACATTAAAACCAATCTCGTGTATCTCACTAGATGAGCTATTTTCATTATAAGTAACAATAACTGGTGTTCTTAAAGAAACTATATTTCTATCAACATTTGGGATGTTAGATAAAACATATAGTTTACTATAATCTATATATGTAACTATTATATTCTGATTTATTTCTGAAACATTTACAACTCTCCCTTCACAATCAATAGTTCTATTTGTTCCATCGGTCCGAAGAATTATATCTGATTCTGAAAAATCACTATTTACATCAATGTTTATCATATACTCATCAATATACGAAAACGCAATATCAATAATATAATCTTCACCTACTACTATACCAGTTGTTGTATACTGATCAGTAAAGTCGCCGTAATTTATATGAAAGCTAACTACATTACTAGGTTCAGAATCTATAAGGACTAAGTCATATGAGTCCATTTTTAAATTTGTATTCAACAAAATAACAAGAGAAGTCAGTAAGCACAAAATGATTACTGACAGTATTATTACGGTTTTCTTCATAATCAAGCCTCTATCTTATCAATATAGTTTCTATTAATAATATCAATTTGAGATTTAAAAGAGGAAAAACCACTTAATACTTTCTCATTCCCATCACATTCATAACTTATTACAATATCAAACTCATATGCAATACTAGATGTTTCTTCTATTTCTTCTATAGATAAGTTTATGCTTAATTCTGAATCTTTCTGATATTCATCTAAGTATACTTCATGATTTAGCATAACGAAATTATTAGTCAACGATATCCCCTTTATTGTACAGTCAGATTGAAAAACTAAATCTATATTAACCGAATTGAAATTAGGGTAATATATTCCTTGACCAGATATTAAAACTTCATCAGTGTCATACTCACAAAATTGTCCCAAAATATTAATAACTCCAAACTCATATGAATATCTTGCGCCATTTAAAGATAAAGAAAACTCATCAATTGTTAAAGTTTCATCCAAATATGTTTCATAATAATCAGTAAGCACACTAAACTCAACTGCATAACTGAAATAGTCATTATACTCCTCAATAAATATAACATCTATATCATATGATATATCTAGGGTTGAGTGAATTCCTTCTACTCTATATTCGTTTATTTCAAAATTAGTGATTAACGGTATATTGAAAATTACACTTTCACCATATCTGCGTAAAATAGTAGATTTATATATATTCTTTGATATTATTCTATCCTGATTTGAATTACATCCAATTAAGAAGCAAGATGCAAGAAAAATCATTATTGCTATTAATACTTTTTTCATATTTACCTCTCTTTCTAATACATTCATTATAACATGTAACAATAACTAAACTTAGAATTTAGAAGTTTTGGGGGAAGATGTTTACTTAATTAACTTGATGCGTTGTATATGCACAATAAAAATATGGATAATTAGCACGGTATAAGAATGTATATCCTGTATCTTCATATACAGGTGTACCACTCTCTATATCATATGTCATAACTTTATATTTATCCATATTCATCCTCGCTTCAAAGGTATAATATCCTTCAGGACTGTATCCAGCTACAAGATGAACCTTTTGGCTTGTAGATATATAACTAGTAACTGTTTTCTCGTATGAGTGTGATATCTCCATTTGCGCCACTGCTTTAGCTGCATATATTGGGATTTCTAGACCTAAAGTTTGAGAAAATTCCCATGACTCTGTTTCTGAGACAGATGTCCCTACTTCCATAGCAATCCAGATATCAGGAGAGTATTGACCACCATCCCAATAATGACTTTGAGTCATATACTTCATTGTAGCAATTGTATAATAAGATGTATCAGATCTGTAATAATCAGCCTTCCAATCATTTTCCCATAACCACCATCCTGTTTCATAATAAACTGTTCCCTCATAGACATTGGTTGCTGCTGATACTTTTGTTAAATTTAGTGAAAAAAATGTAGTGAGAACTAAAAATATAAATATAACAAGTTTTTTCATTTGTTCCTCATTCTGTTTTTCTTCCCCCAACACTAACTTAAGAAAGTATTCACTCCCATAAGTATTTAAGATCATAATCAATATTTACA
>JAOZSU010000057.1:0-1346 GCA_029939475.1 Mycoplasmatota bacterium
ATAATTTAAGTATAATTCATCCCGAACCTGAGATTCATGAAATGTTCCCGATTGGATTTGAACCTAAAAGGAATATCGCTTCAAGTTATGCTATGCATATCGGTGATTTAGATAAAGCTTTAAAAGAATCTGATGTTGTAATAGAAGAAACATTTTATACTCAAGCGCAAGCCCATGTAATGATGGAGCCTCACACAGTAAACGCAAGAATGGATTATCAAGAGCGTCTTGTTATCTATTCAGCGACACAAACTCCATATCACGTAAGAAGAATAATATCACAAGCACTAAATATTCCTCTATCTAGAATTAGAGTTATTAAACCTCGTGTTGGTGGAGGGTTTGGAGGTAAACAAGCAATTCATGGAGAAATGTTTGTATCTTATGTAACCTTAAAAACCGGGAAACCATCAAAAATTATCTACACGAGAAAAGAAGTGTTTGAATCTAGTTATACAAGGCATCCTATGAAACTTAAAGTACGCTTAGGAGCTACTAAAGATGGTGTTTTAAAAGCGATTGATTTTAATGTTTTATCTGATACAGGAGCTTATGGAGAACATGCCTTAACAGTATTTATGGTAGTAGGTTCAAAGGTTTTACCACTTTATAACAAAGTAGATGCAGTCCATTTTTATGGAGATGTAGTTTATACAAACCATACACCCGCAGGTGCATATAGAGGATACGGTGCTATTCAAGGTAATTTCGCTTTAGAATCTGCGATTGATATTCTCTGTGAAAAACTAGGAATGGATTCTATCTTATTCCGCCAAAAAAATATGATGAAAGAACATGAAACATCTCCAATATTCGCTATCATGGGTGAAGGAACTGAAGGAACACCTATGGATATGGATACCTGTAAATTAGATGAATGTGTATCGCGTGGAACTAAATTAATTGATTGGTATAAAAAATATCCTCGTATTGATATGGGAGATAAAATCAAATCAGTTGGTATGGCTATAGCCATGCAAGGAAGTGGTATACCATACATTGATATGGGAAGCGCTACTATTAAATTAAATGATGATGGATTTTATAATCTTTTAGTTGGAGCTACAGATATTGGGCAAGGAAGTGATACCGTATTAGCTCAGATAGCTGCAGAAGAACTTATGACTTCAGTAGACAAAGTTATAGTATATTCTTCAGATACTGACCTGACTCCATTTGATGTAGGAGCTTACGCATCTAGCACAACCTATGTTTCAGGTAATGCAGTATGGAAAGCTGCTAAAGAGATGAAATCAAAATTATTAATTGAAGCAGCTAGAATATTAAAATGTAAAATTAAAGATATTGAATTTGATGGAAAAGAATTTAAATCTAGTAATGGTGAT
>JAOZSU010000057.1:1356-4557 GCA_029939475.1 Mycoplasmatota bacterium
ACCTTGATTGATTTATCCAATCAAATTACTTATTCAGAAGACCAAAAACAATTATCAGTAACTTCAAGTTATGTAGGGCATAAATCACCACCTCCATTTATGGCTGGTTTTATTGAAATCGAAATTGATAAAGAAACTGGTGAAATCGATATTTTAGACTATGTATCAGTTGTAGACTGCGGAACTACTATTAATCCAAAACTGGCTGAGGGACAAGTTAACGGGGCTATTGTTCAAGGATTAGGAATGGCAATGTTTGAAAGCGTAAAATATTCCAAAACAGGAAAATTAATATCAAATAGTTTATTAAATTATAAAATACCAACGAGATTAGACATTAAAAACTTAACAACTGAATTTGTGGATAGCTATGAAGAAAGCGGTCCATTTGGGGCTAAGTCAGTTGGAGAAATTGGAATAGATACACCACCAGCTGCTTTAGCTAACGCTGTGTATAACGCACTTGGTGTAAGAATAAATACCTTACCTATTACACCTGAAAAAATCATATTAGCATTAAAAGAAAAGGAGAGTAAATAATATGAAAAATAAATTACAATATATTTCAACGATTATATTTTTTGGATCTATTTGGGGAATTACGGAAGCTACATTAGGATATGTTTTGCATCTTATTCCTGGATTATCTATATATTTATCTGGATCTATTTTGTTTGCTTTTGCGAGTTATATTTTATATAAAGCATATTCAAAAACTAATAGCAAAACCTCTTTAGTATATATAGGAATTGTGGCTACTTTAATAAAGGCAACTAATTTCTTTTTACCACTTACAAGTGTTTTTAAAGTAATTAATCCTATGGCTTCAATCTTACTTGAATCTCTATTGCTTATAGGTGTAATTACATATATATCTAAAGATAATTTACTTAACCGAGTTAGTGGCTTATTAGTTATAAGCTTCTCTTGGAGACTTGGATATTATTTATATAGAGGTTCATCTTATTTATCTACTACAAGTGATTATATTCAATTCTTTGTAATATACGCGATTAGTAGTGTTTTATTTGGTTTAGGATTAATCTATCTAGATAAACTAATAACCAATAAATTAACTTCTAACAAAAAATTAAATTTATTTAATCCAGTAGTTTCATTAGCTTCTCTAATTTTAGCTATAGTATTAACTTTAGTTTTATAGGAAGTATTTATGACAATTTATGATTTAATTTCAAACTACCGCAAAGAAAATAAAAATCTTGTTTTAGTCACAGCTGTCTCTAAAGAAGGCAGTGGACCCGTTGAAGTCGGTAAGAAGATGATTGTTTTAGAAGATGGTTCAAGCATTGGAACTGTTGGTGGCGGTGCACTTGAATATTATGCAATCAATAAAGCTAAAAAACTATTAGTCGAAAGAAAAAATTCTTTAGAAACTTATTTATTAGATGAAGGCAAGATTTATAAAGAAGGAACAATTTTGCCAATGGCTTGTGGAGGTAAAGTAACTTTGTATTATGAATATAACGGACCCCTAGAAACAATCTATGTTTTTGGAGCTGGACATGTCAGCCAAGCATTAATCAATGTATTAAAAACAATGCCTTTTCATATTACAGTGATTGATAATAGAGAAGAAGTAATCAATCGCTTTAAAGGCGCTGATATTTTAGTACACCAATCATTTGTGAGTTATATTGAAGAAACCGGGATTAAAGACAATAGTTTTGTGATTGTATCTACTCCTAGTCATGAATATGATTACCATGTTATTAATAAGATAATAGAAAAAAATATTAAACCTAAATATCTGGGTATGTTATGCTCTCCAGAGAAACTTGAAACATATTTAGACGCAACTTATAAAGAATATGGAAAAGATTTAGATTTGAGTTACTTTTACGCTCCGATAGGACTAGATTTAGGTGGAAACAGTCCTGAAGAAATAGCTATCTCTATCGCATCTGAAATCTTAGTGATTTCTCATGGAAAGAAAAATCATTTGCATATGAGGAGTGTATATAGTGGTAAATATCATTACTGGTAAGATGAACTCTGGTAAGACTACAAAACTGCTAGATTTATATAATAATATAAAAAAAGGAAATGGAATTATATCTAGAAAAGAAATGATAGGTTCTAGTGTCTTTGGGTTTTTTGCCTATGTATTAGAGACAAAAGAAGAATTTCCTTATATGATTCATCAAAAACAAATGAAAGAAGAGACTGCTAGTTTTATTTACCAAATAGGGCCATATTTGGTATATAAAGAAACTCAATTATTTATTGAACAATTTTATATAGAATTAATAGATAATAGAATTTCACCTCTTTATTTTGATGAAGTAGGGAAATTAGAATTATCTAATAGGGGCTTTTATTCCTCTATAAAATATGCTTTAGATAGAAATATAGATATATATATGACTATAAGAGAAGATTTATTAGATTCAATTCTTAAACATTTTAACATTTTGGATTATCAAATAGTAAGTGGGTGATTTCATGTTTGATCTAAGAATTTTAGATGGATTAGTCTATCTAAATGAGGGTTTTAAAAAAACTAATATTTACATCAATAAAGAACATATTGCGTTAGTAAGCGAAGAAGAGTTTGATGCTTTAGATACCTTGAATGTTTCCGGGTCTTTAGTAATACCTGCGCTTATTGATCCTCATGTTCATTTTAACTTAGACCTAGGCTTTATTCATTCACGAGATGATTTTTTATCAGGATCTATTCAAGCTGCTTTTGGCGGGGTTACTACGATTATAGATTTTTTGGACCCAGTTGATAATCCCTTGGATTTAGAAAAAGCTTATTTTAAACGCTTAGAAGAAGCTAAGAATTCCTGTGTAGATTATCGATTTCACGCAACTATTAAAAATCCAAAATGTAATTTAGAAGATTTTGTAAAAAAAATGAAAAAATTAGATATCCATTCTTTGAAGTTATTTACTACTTATTCAGATTCGGGAAGAAGAACCTATGATGATGAAATAATTGAATTGCTAAAATTATCAGAAAAATATAATTTCTTATTATTAGCTCAAATAGAAAATGATGATTTAATCACCTTAAATGATGATTTCTCATATAGGGATTTAAATCGTTCTAGACCGACAATTTCAGAAACAAAAGAAGCCTTAAAACTTGCAAGTTATGTAAGAAACTATGGTGGATATCTATATATGGTTCATTTAAGTTCTGGATATACTATAAATAAACTAAAAGAAGAATAT
>JAOZSU010000057.1:4567-7037 GCA_029939475.1 Mycoplasmatota bacterium
AACTTATACATGATATTTGAAGCGAAGTTATATTTAATCAAAGGTTTTTCGTAGAAAGTTGTCCGCATTACTTTACCTTAACAAGTGATTCATTGTTTAGAGAAGATGGTTATCTATATACCTTAGCTCCTCCTTTAAGAAGCATGGATGAAATGCTTAAATTAAGAGAGAATTTTAAGAATATATATACAATTGGAACTGATCACTGTGCTTTCTTTAAAGAAGATAAAAACCACTATCGTTTAAGAGATATTCCTCTAGGTATAGGAGGAATTGAATATTCATTTGATTTACTATATAACTTATTTGGAAATGAAGTTATTCCAAAAATGACTAAACATATATTTAAACTTCACGGTATATCTGATAGAGGTTCAATTGAAGAAGGTAAACTAGCCAATCTTTTCGTTTATGATTTAATGGAAAATACCATTGATGATTTCCATGGATTTGTGGATTATTCAGTATACATGGGAATGAAACGCAAGGGAAGAGTAATTCATACTATTAATAGAGGTAAGTTTTTAGTTCGCAACATGAATTTACTTTACCAACAAGGTAAGAAGATTTGAGGTGGAAATTTGAAAGCATTAATAAACGCTAGAATATATGATTATCACAATTATTTAGAAAATAGATGTATTGTCTTTGATGAAAAAATTAGAGCTGTTTTGGATATGTCAGAAGTTGATTTATCAGAGTTTGATGAAGTAATAGATGCCTATAATCAATTAGTTATTCCAGGATTTATTTCTGGACATACTCACCTGTATTCAGCGTTTGCTAGAGGCATAAATTTAGAATATAACCCTCATAACTTTCAAGAAATTCTAGAACAGATGTGGTGGAAATTAGATCATTTTCTAGATTTAGAAACGATTTATTACTCGGCCTATTCATTTGCGGTTGAACAACTTATGGCTGGAACTACAACTTTAATAGATCACCATGCAAGTTTTTTAATTGAGAACTCTCTTAATACTATTAAAAAAGCACTTTGTGATGATTTGAAAATTCGCGCAATTCTTGCATTTGAAACGAGTGACCGCTTTGATATAAATAGAGCAATAAAAGAAAACTCAGATTTTATTAAAAATAACAAAACTAATAATTGTTGTGGCCTATTTGGATTACACGCAAGCTATACTTTAAGTGATGAAACATTGTTAAAAGTTAAAAATAATCTTCACGGAGCTGGAATTCATATTCATGTGGCTGAAAGTATTAGTGATGAATCAATTACTAAAGAGAAGTATCAATGCAATATTCTTAAAAGATTAGAAAATTTTGGTCTTTTGAATGATAAAAGTTTATTAGTTCACTGTACAAATGTTTCAGCTGAAGAACTCGATATAATTAAAAAATATAATTCTAAAATTGTTTTAAACTTCACTTCTAATATGAACAATGCGGTTGGATTACCAGACTTCCAGGCAATGAATAAGAAAAAAATCGATTGTTTGATTGGAAATGATGGATTAATTAGTTCCATGCCTATAGAATATATCAATGCTTATTATGCATCTCATTTAAAAACAAATAATCCTATAGGATTAAGCCTTTCTGAAATTAAACAATCAATAATTAATACATATGAATACACTTCTAAATTATTGAATATAAAAATGGGAAGAATTAAAGTTGGATATGTAAGTGATTTTATTACTGTTCCGTATTCTGAATTCACTCCAATAAATAAAGAAAATATATTTGGACATATTTTCTTTGGATTATTCCCTAATTTAAAACCTAAATCAGTATTTTCGCAAGGAAAAGAATTAATAAAAAAATATAATATTTCAGATGAAATGAATGTTAAATTAAAAAAAGCAAAAAAAGTTTCTTTGAAACTTTGGAAAACTATTGAGAAAGAAGGTAATCATCTTGAATTTAAGTACTAAATTTGATGGAATGGAATTTGAAAATCCTTTGATGCCTGCGGCAGGACCTTTAAATGGGGATTTGGATAAATTAAGATTTATGGTAGAACAAGGTTGCGGAGGAATTGTGACTAAAACAATTTCAGTTAAAGAACCAAAAATACCTAAACCTTGTATTTATGGAGATAACCAATTTATTATGAATTCTGAGCTTTGGAGTGAACACTCTTACGAAACTTGGATAAACGATTTTTTACCTAAGTTTTCTAAAGAAAAAGATCGTCCATTAATCGTAAGCCTTGGATATTCAAAAGAAGATATGGAATTCTTAGTTCCCAAGATTGATCCTTTTGCGGATGCATTTGAAATATCAACTCATTATGTAGGTACTGATTTAAATAAAATTAAAGAAACTGTTAGAGCCATAAGAAAAAATACGAAAAAACCTATTTATATGAAGATAAGTCCTCATATTCCTAATCCTGAAGGCTTCGCAAAAGCAATTAAAGAAGCTGGTGCTAATGGAGTTGTGGCTATTAATTCTTTAGGCCCAACAATGAAGATAGATATCGATAAACGCTCTTCAATCA
>JAOZSU010000058.1:0-5801 GCA_029939475.1 Mycoplasmatota bacterium
TCAGCGCTATATATAGCTGTTAAATGGCTAATATAAAAAATGGAAATTGGAAACTATGATTTCAAATATATGAGAATAAAACGATATAAGATGTATAAAAATACATTAAATATGGTATAATATTTATAAGGTGATAACTTTGATTGAGACAATATTTAAAGACCTCAATGAATCTCAAATTGAGGCAATTAAAACCGTAAATGGAGCTGTTATGGCTGTGGCGGGAGCAGGTTCTGGTAAAACTAAGGTGCTTACTAATAGAATCGCGTATTTAATAGGTGAAATAGGAATAGCTCCAAGCAATATTTTGGCTATTACATTTACTAATAGAGCGGCTGAAGAAATGAGAAGCCGTGTTTTTAATTTAATAGAAGCTCCGATTAATAGTGTTTGGGTTTCTACTTTTCACGCTATGGGAGCGAAAATCTTAAGATATGATATTGACAAATTAGGCTATAGCAGGAATTTTCAAATTATAGATGATGATGATTCTTCCGCAATTATTAAGGAATTATTAAAAAAACATAATTACGATTTAAAACAATTTTATCCCAAGATAATTAGTAAATTAATACAAAAAAATAAAGGTAATCAAATACAGTTAGATTATATGGAAGAACCAATTAAATCTGTAATAAAACAAATTTACCCCAAATATAATAAATATTTGAAAGATAATGATTTGGTTGATTTTCAAGATTTATTAGTATTAACATTAGAACTTTTAAGCGAGTATCCAAAGGTACTAGAGAAATATCAAAATATGTTTCAATATATTTTAGTTGATGAATTTCAAGATACAAATGATCTTCAATATAATATTGTAAAATTGCTTTCAGCTAAACATAAAAATATATTTATTGTCGGAGATGAAGATCAAAGTATATATGCTTTTAGAGGATCTAATATTCAAAATATACAGAAATTTATGACTGATTTTCCAACATTTAAAAAGATTATATTAAACCAAAATTACCGTTCAAAAGATAATATTTTAAAAGCCGCTAATTCCGTTATTAGAAACAATAAATCACGCATTCCAAAAGATTTATTTTCCACATTAGGCCCAGGTGAAAAAATAGTTCATTATAAAGCTGGTAATGAGGAAGAAGAAGCATATTATGTTTATGATAAAATTAAATTTTTATTAAATAGTGGATATAAAAAGAAAGATATTGCGATTTTATATCGCAACAATTCCATGAGTAGAAAGTTTGAAGATGTATTTTTAAAATATAATATGTCTCATAAAGTAATAGGTAATGTTTCCTTTTATAAGAGAAGAGAGATCAAAGATATAATTGCATATTTAAGATTGCTTATAAACAAAGGTGATGACTATGCATTTTCAAGAATATGTAATATTCCTAAAAGAGGACTTGGAAACGTTACATATAGTCGTTTAGATTCTTATGCTAAAGATCACAATTTAAAATTAATGGATGTAATACACATAGATATGCCTTATGTTAATAAAAAAACCAAGGAAGCGTTAATAAAATTAAAAAATGATATAATTGACTTACAAACTAACATTGATAAAATACCTTTATTAGAAACTTATGATCTTCTTTTAGAAAAATCAGGATATATAAATATGTTAGAAAACAGTGAATTACATGATGAAAAAGCATTTGAAGCAGGAAGACGATTAGATAACTTAAAAGAATTTAAAACTATTATCTTGGAAAAGATAAAAGATTACGATTCAAGTTTTTCTAATTATGAAATTTTAGCTACAATGTTGAATGATTTGGCTTTAAGAGAAGAAGCTGAAGAAAGTATGGACCAAACAGATTATATAAGCTTAATGACAATACATTCAGCTAAAGGGCTAGAATTTAAAGTGGTTTTTGTCACCTGTCTAGAACAAACACTTTTTCCTTCAAGTCAAAGTCTTCAAGAACAGAATAACGTTGAAGAAGAAAGAAGATTATTTTATGTTGCGTTAACCAGAGCTAAAGATTTAGTGTTTTTAACGAATTGTCAAACAAGATTTATGTATGGGCGGTTTATGGTTAATTTAGATTCTCAATTCATTGATGAAATTGATGAAGATTTAGTAATTAAAAAAGGGATTTATAGACCAAAAAACATAGTGATTGAAAAACCATATCATCGAAATGCTAAAAAAACTGTAATAAAAGCTTATGAATATAGGGAGGTTAAACATAATGTTAAGCTAGGTGATAAAATTATTCATAAAACTTTTGGAAAAGGTGTTGTTATTACAATTGATGAAGATAAAATAAAAGTAGCATTTAAAAGTCCTATAGGAATTAAGATATTAATGAAAAATCATCCAAGTTATGAAATAATGGAGTCTTAAAATGAATGAAAAAGAGCGTATTAGGGAATTACAAAAGAAATTGAAACAAGCAAATTATGAATATTACGTGCTTGATAATCCGACTATGTCAGATTATGATTTTGATATGCTTTTGCAAGAATTACAAACATTAGAAGAAAAACATCCTGATATGATTACAAAAGATTCTCCTACACAAAGAGTTGGAGGAGAGGTTAGTTTAAAATTTAATAAAGTTAAACATTCAAAACCTATGCTTTCTCTTGGAAATTTATTTAGTGAAGAAGATGTGTTAGATTTTGATGCTAAAATACAAAAAACAGTTTCAGATTATACCTATACTGTTGATTTAAAAATAGATGGATTATCTGTATCAATTTTATATAGTGGTGGATATTTACAAAGAGCGGCCACTAGAGGAAATGGAATTATCGGCGAAGATATTACCGAGAATGTTAAAACAATTCGTTCTATACCACTTAAAATTGATTATAAAGAAGATATAGAAGTTCGCGGTGAGATATTTATGCCGAAGAAATATTTTAAAATGCTTAATGAACTTCAAATTAAAAATAAAAAAGAACCGTTTAAAAATCCAAGAAATGCCGCAGCTGGCACTATTAGACAATTAGATCCTAAGGTTGTATCTAAGAGAAAATTAGATGCATTTATGCATTATTCAATAGCTGATAATGGAATAAATAATCATTATGAATCATTACAGTTTTTGAAAAAATTAGGATTTAAAATCAATGATAAAACCACATATTGCAAAAGTATAAATGAAGTAATAGATTATATTAAATCTGTAGAAGAATATCGTTTTGATTTACCTTATGAAATTGATGGAGTAGTTATTAAGGTTAATGAATTTAATTTGTATGATTTAATTGGATATACCGCGAAATATCCAAAATGGGCAATTGCTTATAAATTTAAAGCTTTAGAAGTTGAGACTATTTTAAATGATGTAACTTTTCAAATTGGGAGAACAGGGGTTGTAAAACCTGTAGCTGAATTAGAACCAGTAATGATTTCTGGATCTTTAGTTTCAAGAGCTACATTGCATAATGAAGATTTTTGTAAAGATAGAGATATTTATATTAAAGATCATGTAATAGTAAGAAAAGCTGGAGAAATTATACCAGAAGTTTTAAGAACAGTTCCTGAAAAAAGAACAGGAAATGAAATACCATTTAAAATGATTACTCATTGTCCTAAATGTAATTCATTATTAGTGCGTAAACCAGGGGAAGCTGATTATTATTGTGTTAATCCAGATTGTGAAGCAAAACATCTTGAAGGTATTATACACTTTGCATCTAGGGATGCATATAATATTGATGGTCTTGGAGAAAATATATTGACGGAATTGTATAATGATGGATATATTACTGATATAGCAGATATTTTTGTTTTAAAAAATCATTATCAAGAATTAATTACTAAGGAACGTTTTGGCGAAAAAAGTGTACAAAATCTTTTAGATGCAATTGAAAAAAGTAAAAATAACAATTTGGATAAACTTATTTTTGGATTAGGAATTCGTCATGTTGGCGCAAAGGTATCTAAAATTCTTGTAGAAAAAATTCCATCGATGGATGAATTTTATAAACAAACAGTAGAATCATTACTAGATATTAAAGATATCGGTCTCGCGATAGCTAATTCTGTAGTAGAATACTTTAAAGATGATTCAAATATTAAAATGATTAATAGATTGAAGGAATATGGATTAAGAATGACATACCAGTCTTCTAAAATTAGTGAAAATACATTTTTCACTGATAAAACTGTTGTTTTAACGGGAACTTTAAATGATTTCACGCGAAAAGAAGCAAAAAATATAATTGAAAACATGGGGGGAAATGTTTCATCTTCAGTATCAAAAAATACAGATTATATTTTATTAGGGGATAATCCGGGTTCTAAATATCAAAAAGCATTATCTTTAGGCATTAAAATACTAGATGAAGATGGATTTAAAGAAGTAATTAGCAGGTGATAATTTGAATGATTATATAATAATCAAAGGCGCAAGAGAAAACAATTTAAAATCAATTGATTTAAAGTTTAAAAAGAATCAATTAATAGTAATGACAGGTCTTTCCGGTTCTGGGAAGACCAGTTTGGCGTTTGATACAATATATGAAGAAGGAAGACGAAGATATGTTGAATCATTAAGTGCGTATGCAAGACAATTTTTAGGTAACATGGAAAAACCAGATGTTGATTCGATTGAAGGATTAGCTCCTGCAATATCCATTAATCAAAAGACTACTAGTCATAATCCACGATCAACAGTTGGAACTATTACTGAAATATATGATTATGTAAGGCTTATGTATGCTAGAATAGGAAAACCAATCTGCCCAAAACATGGGGTTGAAATAAAATCTCAAACAATTCAAGAAATGACTAATAAGGTTTTAGAATATAATGGAGAACGCTTGATAATATTATCCCCAGTTGTAAGAGGTAAAAAGGGAACTCATGATAAATTAATTAATTCTTTGAGAAAAGATGGTTATACAAGAATTAGAATTGATAATTTGGATTATGAATTAGACCAAGATATTTCTTTAAATAAAAACCAAAGACATGATTTAGATGTTGTTATCGACAGAATTATTGTAAAAGATAGTATTACCTCTAGAATATATGATTCATTAGAAATAGCTATTAAGCTAGGAAAAGGATTAGCTAAAATACTTGTTAATGGAAATGAAATATTATTTTCAGAACATTTTTCATGTCCTATTTGTGGATTTACTATATCGGAATTAGAACCGAGATTGTTTTCTTTTAATTCGCCATTCGGAGCTTGTAAAACATGTCATGGATTGGGATTTACTCGTAAGATTGATGAAGATTTATTGTTGCCAGATAAAAGTTTATCAATTAAAGATGGTGTATTTAAAAAATATACAGGAAATGAATCTATATATTTTCAACAGATTGAACAAACAGCTAAAGCTCACAATATAGATATTTTAAAACCATTTAATAAACTATCTCGCAAAGAACAAGAAATTTTATTATTCGGATCAAAAGAAGAAGTTGATTTCAAGTATATTTCTAAAACCGGAAATATGTATCACCAATCAAAAAAGCCTTTTGAAGGAGTAATAAATAGTTTAGAACGCAGATATTTGACGACCACTTCAAGAGGTATTCATGAATGGATTGAAAAAATGATGCGGGATATTCCGTGTAAAGATTGTTCTGGTAAAAAATTGAATGAAGAAGCTTTATCTGTTTATATTGATGGTTTGAATATAGATGATTTTACTAATTTAAGTATATTGCATTTACGTGAATGGATTGAAAATATAAATCTTCCAAAAAAAGATTATGAAATCGCAAGACCAATTATAAAAGAAATCAAAGCTAGGTTAGACTTTTTGATTAATGTAGGACTTGATTATTTAACTTTATCAAGATCATCTAGTACATTGTCTGGTGGAGAAGCACAAAGAATTCGTTTAGCTAC
>JAOZSU010000058.1:5811-7005 GCA_029939475.1 Mycoplasmatota bacterium
AAATAGGTTCTCGGTTAACAGGAGTTTTATATGTATTGGATGAACCTTCAATAGGATTACATCAAAGAGACAATAAGCGATTGATTGAAACTTTAAAAGGTATGAGAGATCTTGGAAATACAATGATTGTGGTTGAACATGATATGGAAATGATATCTTCAAGTGATTTAGTTATTGATATAGGTCCAGGAGCTGGAAATGAAGGAGGACGAGTTGTTTTTAACGGTACTCCTAAAGAATTATTGAAAGATAAAAATTCATTGACTGGTAAATATTTAAGAGGTGAAGAACGAATTGAAATACCTAGAATACGGAGAAAACATAAAAGAGGGTATTTAGAAATTTATGGGGCAGCCCAAAATAATCTTAAGGAAATAGATGTTGCTATTCCTGTTGGATGTCTCACCGTAGTTACAGGAGTTTCTGGCTCTGGTAAATCATCACTTATAAACGATGTTTTATATAAAAATCTAGCAAATAAAATCACAAGACGCATTGAGGTAGCTGGGTTATGTAAAAAGATTAAAAATTACGATAAATTTGATAAGATTATTGATATTAATCAATCTCCTATAGGAAGAACTCCGAGATCAAATCCTGCCACATATACTGGAGTATTTGATGAAATTAGAGAGTTGTTTGCGAAAACTAAGGAAGCCAAGTTAAGGGGGTATAAAAAAGGCAGATTTTCATTTAATGTTAAGGGTGGTCGTTGTGAACATTGCCAAGGAGATGGAGTAATAAAAATAGAAATGCATTTTATGCCTAATATTTATGTTGAATGTGAAGAGTGTCATGGAAGTAGATACAACCAAGAGACATTACAAGTAAAATATAAAGGTAAAACAATAGCTGATGTTTTAGAAATGCGAGTTGAAGAAGCTTTAGAATTCTTTAAAAACATTCCTAAAATATATAAAAAACTTAAAACAATATATGATGTTGGATTAGGGTATATTAAACTAGGACAATCATCAACAACATTATCTGGTGGAGAAGCTCAAAGAGTCAAATTATCATCAGAACTATATAAACGCATTACGGATAAATCAATATATATTCTTGATGAACCAACAACAGGCCTTCATTCGCATGATGTCAAAAAATTAATTTCTGTTTTACAAAACATCGTTGATAAAGGAGCTACGGTTATTATTATTGAACATAATTTAGATGTAATAAAAGTAGCTGATT
>JAOZSU010000059.1:0-6994 GCA_029939475.1 Mycoplasmatota bacterium
CTAGTTGAAGCAGTTGCATCTGTTAAATATCTTAGTGCAGTAATATCAATACTATCATAAGTTGTATCCCCACTAGTTTCTCCAGTAAGTGAAGTTACAGGTAATAATCTCCAAGCTGTATATCCTGATCCATAGGCGCTTGATGTTGTGATATCAGCTACACTTGAGAAATCATCTAGTGTCCACGCTGTTCCGCCATCACCATAAAGATATGAACTATATACTTGGCCTTCCGTCTCTGCTTCGCCTGTATCCCAAGGTCTTATTAACAATGATTCAGAAGATTCAACTGTAATATTAATTGAGTTAACAGATACTTGATTTGACACTGTAAACCATGCATAAGTTGAACCAATTGTAGCGATTAATGCAAATACTAGCACTACCGCTGACAAAATAACTTTTGTTTTTAAACTTTTCATTTTCTTTCTCCTTTTATTATTTTTTATTATTTTTTTTATAAATCATAGACTTCAACTACTGTGAATTGCATGTCTAATTTTACACCGCCACCCAGTATTGCTATTGAATGATCAGCGTCCTCTCCCTCATACCAAACAACTACTGTTACTTTCATGATATCATTTGGTTTGAAGTACGAGATTTTTTCGTGCATTACTTCTTGTGGACTGTAAAATGCTTCTGTCAGAGGTTCGAGTTCTCCAGGTGCAGTTCCTTTTTCTGACTGCCTTTTAGCATATGTTATGCCTATCCCGTCTATTATAACTCTGACTCTAATAGCTTCATCTGCACCTTGAGAAGAAGATATCATATTCACAGATGCAATCAAATCTACAGGTACATCTCCAGCATTTTCAACGTAAAAAGTATACGAGATATAAGATTCCCCATTATTTGATCCATCTTTTGAAGTAAGCTCTTCATCTGAAGGTATACATACAGCATCACCTGGTTGGTATAAGGTGTATTCTGTTCCACAATAAGCTGTCATACCTTGATTATCTTCTACCTTTGTCGCTATCAGTCGAGAAGTATAATCTTTTTCAGTAGCATTTTCATACATTGTGATTCCGGCGTTTTGTGCCATTCTGTCAACTGAAAAAGTAAAATTACCAACGACTTCTCCATAGTAAGATATCGCAAATATTAGAAATGTTAAAATTGCACTTACCATAATCCCCAAACGACTTGCTTTCGCAACTCGTGCAGCTCTTGACGCAGAAACGACACGTTCAGCTAATCTAACCTTTTGGCTCATATCATAAGTAAACCCCCATTTCTAATGAGGTTTTTGGCTTTAAGTATTAAAAAAAGCCATCACCTCGGAATATACGCATTTCCCTATTTCTCGCGCTAAGAAATAAAAAAATGCCCTCATCCTTTACAGATAACGGCAACTGGCTACCTCAGAGAGGCCCTATAGCTTTGCGTCACTAGTTCACACTAGTTTTGCTCTTTACAAAATAAGTATATAACAAAACATCTATTTTGTCAACTCCTTTAGGGTTTTTTTACAAATTGTGTAGATTTTAATAAAGAATGTTTCATAATAATTATAAATTTTGTTTTAATTTATATAACATATTTTGTATCTTTAACCAAGAAAAAACCTGTAATTAATGACGTAAAAACCATAGGTTTTTCATACATGGATGCATGTCCTACTTCAGGCAATTTAATCCAGTATGAATTCTTAATGTGTTTATATAAATATTCTTGTTCTTTTAATGGTGTTAAAGTATCTTGTTCTGCGGAAATTATCATTACTGGTATTTCTAATTTTTTTAAATCTTCTCTAACATCAAATGACTCTGCAGAACGAGTTAATCTTTCCATGGCATCTAAAAATTCAGGATTGGAAAAAATAGGATATAAAGTTTTTTCTCTCGCTTTCATCCAATCAAGTTTTTCTTCATAATATTTAGCAGAATAAATAGTTGGAATAGTGACTTTGTAATATAAATTTCCATCTCTAGTTGACCCAGCTTTAATCCATCCATCACCAATATCTTTTAACCAAGGTGAAGTATAAGCAGCTGAATTAAATAATAATAATCTCTCGACATATTCTTGATATTTACATGCAAAAGTAAGCGCTGCATTACCACCGTAAGATATTCCCACTATATTAATTTTTTTAATATTTAAATAATCTAATAATTCTTTTAATGTATCTACTTGATATTCTTGTGTATATTCTTGATTATGTAATTTACTAGATTGTCCTTGATCATAAAAATCCATTCTTAATACTTGAAAATTTTCTTTTAAAGTATTCATAAATGGAATCCATGATTTTGTGGACATCATGATTCCATTTAGAATTAATAGTTTAGGTTTAGATGCTTTACCATCTAGTTCATAAAAAATTTCTAATCCATTATCATAGAAAATGCTCATTTATAAAACCTTCTTTTATCGCTTGTTTATATAATTCATCTCTAAATTTAGGGTGTGCTATAGATATTAAATCTATTGCTCTTTCACGAATATTTTTGCCCCTTAAATTAACAATTCCATATTCTGTAACAACATAATCAACATCATTTCTTGATAGTGAAACTGCAGCTCCGGGTTTTAAAGTGCAAACTATCTTTGATACTTCTTCTTTAATACCTGTTTCTTTATTTCTAACCATAGCTGTAGAATAAAGAGATATAAATGATCTACCATTTTTAGCATTTTGTGCACCTACAGCAGTATCTGTTTGTCCACCTGTTCCAGAAAAATGTTTCGTTCCTATTGACTCGCTACAACATTGACCAGTTAAATCAATTTCCAAAGTACTATTAATTGATACTTGATTATCATTTAATCCAATAATAGCGGGATCATTTACATAACGACCTTGAAGCATCATAACAGATGGGTTTTCATCGATGAAATCATATAATTCTTTATTGCCAAATGCAAAACAGCATATATGCTTTCCTTTGTGAAGAGTTTTTTTCTTTCCAGTAACTACTCCAGCTTTAATTAAATCTACCATATTACTAGTAAACATTTCAGTATGAATCCCTAAATCCTTTTTCCCCATTAAAGCTTTAGCAACCGCATTTGGAATACCACCAATACCTAGTTGAATATTATCTCCATCATGAATTTCTTTAGCTATATAATTTCCAATAATTGTATCTTTCTCTGTAGGTTCAGGATTAGGAATTGTAGGCGGATCATATTCTGTTTTAACTAAATAATCTACATCACTTATATGAACTTCCATATCTCCAAGTGTCCTTGGAAATTTATCGTTAACTTCTAATACTACAATATCAGCTTGTTCTAATATTTCTTTTTCGTAAATATTAGATAAAGATAAAGAAACAAATCCATGCTTATCTGGTAAAGTAGCTGCAGTAATAAAAATATCTACTTTTTTATAATCTAAACGTTTTTTACCTGCAAAATGTAGATTATTAGGAATAAACGATATATTTCCATGTTTATGTGCTTTTCTTAAAACAGCTGTATAAAACCATCCATCTAAGAAAAATGAATCGCGGTATTTTTCATCAATATAAAAATCTGCATCAGCAACTGGTAAACAATTTGAAATTGTAACATGTTTAACTCTATCGCTTATTTTTGAAAGATTCAACATAAAATCTTGTGGTTCGGCTGCAGCTGATCCAACAACTATGTGCATTTCACTTTGAATTAAATCTAATATTTTATCAATTGTTACATATTTTGGATTTTTCATAGTTATTCTCCTCTTTGAAATTATTGGCAGTTTAGGGAGAATTTTGCATTCTCCCCATTGCCAATTTAAAGTAAATATTTATGCAGTTGGTCCTGCTTCAATTTCTTCTAATGTTTGAATTGATTCTGCGACTATAAATGATTCAATTGGGAAGTCTGTTTCAACTTCTGTTGTTGATGGATCATCACCTAAAACAAATGTGTATTGCAATAATGACATAGATGCAATACCCCAACGTTTACCATCAGAAAAATCAACTGTACCACCCATAGGGATATCAATAGGTCCTTCTTCCATAGCAGCTATATAGTTTTCCCAAGTTAGAGAATCTCCATTAGCAGCAACTCTTTCTAATCCTTCAACAAATACTTTAGCTGCAATATATCCAGCAATTGCAAATGAATTTGAATAATATGCAATTTTTGTATCAGCGTCTAAATCAGAGTTGTCAATACATGCAATATATTCAGCTACATCTGCTTGTCCTGTTTCTGAATATACATCTACCCAAGCATTAGTGTAAATAGGACGGTTTTCAGAATATTGTAAATGATCTACTGCTGTTATATCTGCATTAACATATGATGTAAATACAGGAACTTCTAACTCATTATCATACATTGAAGTCAATGTATAAGCGAATGGAGTTTGATTCATTGCTAAAATAACAGTTGAAACTCCGTAAAGTTTTAATAAAGTAATAGCTGTATCAATTGTAGTTTCAGAAACTTCAATATAATATATATTACTTTCTGCAATTCCTAAAGTGGTCATTTCTGTTTCTATACCAGCTTTAATTGAATTACCAACATCATCATTAGTGTATAGCACGCCAATTTTAGCATCATTTGCTAAAGCTTCATCATGACTAGTTCCATAGATAGGTTCCATAATAGCACGAGCCGTCATAATTCTACCATCTGTTAAGTAGATAGGTTGAACTGCCATTACTGGATTGCCTGGGCTATGTTCAAAGTATAATGCATTGATTCCAGTAGCTGCATATACCATAGGAATTCCTTCTTCTTGAATATAATCTAAAGTAGCCCCTACAGTTGGAGTTCCAAAATGTCCTACTAATGCAAATACTTCATCATCTTCCACAAGTTTTTCCGTTAAGGCAACACCTTGTTCTGCATTGAATCCATCATCATAAGTAATAAATTCAATAGTTCTTCCATCAATTCCACCATTGTCATTGACTTGTTTAAATACAGCTTTAATACCTTCATTAAATGGTACACCAACAAAAGCTAATGCTCCTGAAGTTACCGCTGTATTTCCAACAGTAATTGTTGTGTCAGTAACACCTTGAGCTAGTTGAACAGCAGCTGTTGTGTTCTCTGCTGTGGTTTGAACAGCTGTGGTGTTAACTTCTGTCGTTTCTGTTACAGCTTGAGTTGTTTCATTACACCCGACAAATACAAATGCAAATGCTGCGAACGACATCATCAATAATAATTTTTTCATTTTACTCTCCTTTTATTTTAATTTTATTTATAATGAACCAGTTTAACTGTTTGGTTTCTGGTTATTACATATAATAATTTATCCACCTAAATAAGCTTTTATTAATTGATCATCTTTTAATAAATCTTTTGCTTTTCCTTCTGTTTTCACTGAACCAAGTTCTAATACATAAACATAATCAGCTATTTTTAAAGTTTGATAAGCATTTTGTTCAACAATAAGAATTGTCATTCCATTCTTAGATATTTTTTGTATTTTTTCAAATATCTCTTTAACAATCAATGGAGCTAATCCAAGTGATGGTTCATCTAATAATAATAGTTTAGGCGACCCCATTAAAGCTCTACCAATAGCCAACATCTGTTGTTCTCCTCCAGAAAGAGTGGAAGCTTGTTGTTTTTTTCTTTCTTTTAATACAGGAAAAAGATTATAAACATCCTCTAAATTAGCTTTAATAATTTTATTAGCTGATTTTTTTACTCCGTTAATAACTTTGGATTTAATTGAATATGCTCCAACCATTAAATTTTCTTCAACGGTTAACCCCTCAAGTATCATTCTTCCTTCTGGTGATTGAATAATGCCTCTTGCGGCTAGTTTGTAAGGTTCTAAATTGGTAATATTTTCGCCTTTAAAAATGATTTCTCCAGACTTTGCTTTAACCATACCGTTAATGGTTCTAATTGTTGAAGTTTTTCCAGCTCCGTTAGCTCCTAAAATAGCCACAATAGAACCTTCTTTAACATGTAAATCTATACCTTTAATGGCTCGTATAATACCATAGTCTACAACCAAATTCTTAATTTCTAGAATATTATCCATTTTACTCACCACCCAAATATGCTTCTCGAACTATCTTGCTGTTTTGAATTTCTTTAGGTGAGCCAATGGCTAATTTCTTTCCAAAAGAAATTGCACAAACAGTATCACAAATATTCATAACAAGACCCATATCATGTTCTACCAAAAATATAGTCGCATCATATTCACTTTGAATTTTCTTTATTGTTTTAGATAAACCTTCAGTTTCCGCATCATTTAACCCAGCAGCTGGTTCATCTAAAATAATTAATTTTGGATTAATCATTAATGTTCTCGCAAGTTCTATTTTCTTTAAGACACCATATGGTAATCCATATGGATATGCATAGGCATAAGCATCTAAATCTAAATCCTTAAGGATTTTTTCTGCTTTTTTGCGCATAACAACTTCTTCTTGCCTTAATAATCTAGAATTTAATAGATGTCCGAAAAATCCACTTCTATAATTTGTATGGGCAGCGACTAAAAGATTTTCAATTACATTTAATTCCCAAATCAATTCAACATTTTGAAATGTTCTAGCTATTCCTTCTTTAATAATGTTGTGTACTTTAATATTATTTAAATAAACAATTTCATTTAAGTTATTGCGAAAATACATATCTCCATTAGTAGGTTTATAAAAACGAGTAATACAATTAAAAACAGTTGTTTTACCTGCACCATTAGGCCCAATCAATCCAAATATCTCACCTTTTTTTACATCAAAACTAAGTTCATCAACTGCTTTTAACCCGCCAAAATGCATTGATAATTTATCTAATTTTAAAATTATATCATCATCAATTATATGACGATTGGATTTAATACCTAATTTATCTAATTTTGTTTGTAATTTATCTATTCTATTTTTATATTTAGATATTTTTAATTCTATTTTCTTTTTTACATTCTCTGTTTTTATATTATATTTTGTTTCACAAAGACTAATTTTATTATCATAATATAAATCAATTTCTTCTTTTTTAAGTTGATAAATTTTATTTGATTCTTCATTTGGTTCTTTTTTATATTTCGCCGTAACCTTATTTAAACATT
>JAOZSU010000060.1:0-2442 GCA_029939475.1 Mycoplasmatota bacterium
AAAATATTAGGAATGTATTTATATAATATTCAAGATTTTGACTTATTGTATGAATTTTCTAATTCCAAAGATTTATGGATTAAAAGAATTAGCGTTGTAGCCACAAATTATTTAATAAAACAAAACGAATTAAGTGTACCATTAGATATTATTGATAACCTATTAGAAGATAAACATGATTTAATACATAAAGCAAATGGATGGATGTTAAGAAATATAGGAAATAAAAACCGCGAATTACTAACAGAATATTTATTTGTAAACTATAATAGAATTCCAAGAACAACTTTGCGTTATGCAATTGAACACTATGAAGAAAAAAATAGAAAATCTATATTAAAGGGGGATTTCTCATGGAGATAAGAATTAAGAATTTATATGAAAATTCAGCTAAATTTCAAGAGAAACAAGTAGTTATAAAGGGATGGGTTCGAAATAATAGAGACCAAAAAGAATTTGGATTTATCGATTTAAATGATGGATCATGTTTTGAAACCTTACAAATTGTTTATGAAAGTAAGATATTAACTAATTTTAAAGAAATATCTAAATTGCGTGTAGGGTCCTCAATTGAAGTAGAAGGGAAACTAGTTTTAACTCCTAACGCTAAACAACCATTTGAGGTAAAAGCATCTAATGTTATATTGATTGGCGATAGTTTAGAAGATTATCCAATTCAACCTAAAAGGCATTCAAGAGAATTTTTAAGAGAAAATGCACATTTACGTATGCGAACAAATTTATTTAACGCAACATTCAGAGTTCGATCTGTTGTGTCTTTTGCTATACATAAATTTTTTCAAGAACGTAATTTTATATATGTTCACGCTCCAATAATAGCTTCAAGCGACGCTGAAGGAGCTGGAGAAATGTTTCAAGTAACAACTTTAGACTTAGAAAACATGAAGAAATTAGATTATTCTAATGATTTCTTTGGTAAAAAGACTAATTTAAGTGTTAGTGGTCAACTTCAAGCTGAAGCTTTTGCGTTAGCATATAGGGATGTATATACTTTTGGACCAACCTTTAGAGCTGAAAATTCAAATACAAAATTACACGCTTCTGAATTTTGGATGATTGAGCCTGAAATAGCTTTTGCGGATATTTATGATGATATGCAACTCGCTGAGGATATGATTAAATATGTTATTCAGGATGTATTCAATAGATGCCCTTCAGAATTAGAATTCTTTAATCGCTTTGTTGAAAAAGGATTAATTCAAAAGCTTAAGAAAGTATTAGCTAGTAAATTCAAAGTAGCTACACATAAAGAAGCTGTAGATATTTTAATTAATAGTAAAGAAGATTTTGAAAATAAACCTAAACAAGGAAAAGATTTGGCAACAGAACATGAAAAATATTTAACTAAGTATTTTGATGGCCCTGTTTTCATTATAGATTGGCCAAAAGATATTAAAGCTTTCTATATGAGAATGAATGATGATGGAGAAACAGTAGCCGCAATGGATTTGTTGGTGCCAAAAGCAGGAGAATTACTTGGAGGTTCACAAAGAGAAGAACGATTAGATTTATTAGAGAAAAGAATTAAGAACATGAATATTACTGCTAAAAATTTATGGTGGTATAAAGATTTACGCAAATATGGAGGTTGCAAACACTCAGGATTTGGTCTAGGATTAGAACGTATGATAATGTATGTTACAGGAATTGACAACATAAGAGATGTCCTTCCGTTCCCTAGAACTCCCAAAAATTGTGAATTCTAAAAAAAAAGCTGATAAATTTCAGCTTTTTTTGTGAAACTATTATTTGTCTTTTAAAGATTCAACTAAACCAGAAGCTAATCCAACTATGCCTTGCATTTCGCTAGGAATAATAATTTTAGTAGCTTGGCCCTTAGCAACATTTTCCATTGCCTTATAAGCTTCAAGTGTTAATACAGCTTTATCAGCTTTGGCAGCCTTAACTAATTCAATACCCTTAGCAACGGCTGCTTGGACATTAAGAATTGCTTGAGCGCGACCTTCAGCCACTCTAATAGCAGCTTCTCTCTGACCTTCAGCTTCTCTAATAGCAGCTTCTTTTTTACCTTCAGCTTCAAGAATGTTGGCTGCTTTTTTACCTTCAGCAATCAAAATAGATTCTCTACGTTCACGTTCTGCACGCATTTGTTTTTCCATGGCTTCTCTAATTTCTTTTGGTGGAATAATATTTTTTAACTCAACGCGGTTAATTTTAATTCCCCAAGGGTCTGTAGCTTCATCAAGAATACGACGCATTCTTTCATTAATAAGATCTCTTGAAGTTAATGTTTGGTCAAGTTCAAGTTCACCAATAATGTTACGTAATGTAGTCGCTGTTAATTGTTCAATCAATGAACCAGGATTATCCGCACCATACACATATTGTTTTGAATCTGTTATTTGTAAGAATACTACAGTATCAATTTGCATTGTAACATTATCTTTTGTAATAACAGCC
>JAOZSU010000060.1:2452-6939 GCA_029939475.1 Mycoplasmatota bacterium
GAAATCTAAAACTTGCTCCTTTAAAGTGATTGCCTCTATTACTCTACCTCTGACATTATAAGTTTTTCTTATTCTGTCAACGAAAGGTAATAAGAAATTGTAACCTGCAGTCCACGTTTGGTGATATTTACCTAAACGTTCTACAATATACTCTGTTGCTTGAGAAACAATTTTAATACGGCTTCCTAAATAAGCTAATACTATAACAATAGCTATAATGATTATTGTCCATCCAACAGATGTAACTAAAAATAATGGTGTAAACATAATAATATTTCCTCCTTAATTATATTTGTTTATCATTAATTCGAATTAATAACTTGAAGTTGAGATAAATAATCTCTGACAGTTGATTTTGATCGAGTTATTGATATTAACAATAAATCTACTAACAATGAAAATAGAATAAAAATAAAACCAAGATAAATACTGTATGAAAATACTAAAGCTATAACTAAATATTTTAAAATAGAATCGTGAAGTAATAATTGTAATACGCTTGGCTTAGATGAATTTTCATCACTTGGGTGTTTAATAAGTTTGATTTTAAATAATATTCTTCCAATAGTATTACCCGAAACAGCTATTGATAATATAGCGAATATTATTACTAATCCGTATGTGAAAAAATTAATAATTTCATAATAATAATATGTCAATGAAACATTATATGGTTGAATATCTATTGAATTTTGCATATTGAGAATGGAAGTTTTCATATTATATAAATCTTGAGCCTGAGCTTGCAAATCTAAATCATCACCAGCAGCTTCCATATTTGCACTATATTCATTTTGCGCATTAGCTAAATCATTGTTATAAGCATCCAATAATTCATGAAAAGCATAATTTCGTTGGTCAAAATAGTTAACTCTATTCCTTAATAATATTCTTCCTCCTGCAATAAATATTAAGTAAATAACAACGATGACTAATACAAGATCAATAACCGCAGAGCTTAAGCGTCTAAAAAAACCAGCTTTCATTCTTGTTTCCTAACGACCAATTTAACGCCTTTAATAGCTAAAACTACTACCTTATCACCAGGGTCTATATCTTCATTAGAAATGGCAGTCCATATTTTTCCTTCAATTTTGACTTCGCCACGTTCTTCGACTTTAATGGCAGAAGTACAAATGGCTATTTTTCCTATTAAACTATCGGCGTTTGTTTTAATATCGTTTTTCTTTAAATTCTTTCTAACCATAGGTCTTACTGTAAGTAATAAGCCGGAAGAAGCAACGATAAATGCAATTACTTGTGCAGCTACATTATTGGTAAAAAGAGTTACTATCAACGCAACAAGTGCGCCGGCAGAAAACCATATACTAGATAAATCCATTGTGGATGCTTCAATAACAGCTGCTAATATAATAATTCCAATCCATATAATGATCATAACAGTCTGCGGATCCATAGTAGTTACTAAGAACATAATCACACCTCTTTCTTATTTAAATCAATAATTAAAGCATTTTCTTTATTGTCCCAATAAGCATTAAATTTATAGGATTGATGGCGTTCTTTAAATTCTAATCCTATTAATTTAGATACTTCTTTTAAAAATAATTTATTACAAATTCTTGAATAGCTAGATTTTACAGTAATATTATGTCTTTGTTCCTCTGGGATAAACCCTAAACTAATCTCTTCTTTTGTAATTGGTTTTATCGCGATTTTCTTATTTTCTTTATCTAAACCAAGAAGAACTACATAAGCATTTTCAAAGTATAAAGTAGCTGACTTATTTAGGGTAATATTAGCTTCGTAAAGAGTAGCTATTTCATCTAGTGGTTTTTTTGATGCCCAAACAAAATTACTCATATTTCAACCTCCATTATAATACAGATTTTAGATATATAACATTATAACATATAATTAATTAATTATCAATAAATATTGGAGATTATTTAAAATTATTTAAAATTATTATTTATATACAAAATTTAGTGTATAATAGTAATAAGGTGATAAAATGGAAAAGAAAAATTATTCTCTTACAGTTTCTAGATCTTTAAATAAAAAATATAAAAGCCCATTATTAGCACGCTTTTTAAGAGCTATTGACACATATCATTTAATAGATGAAAATGATAAGGTTTGTGTTGCTTTAAGTGGGGGAAAAGATTCTTTAGTTTTAGCTGCATTATTTGAAGAATACAAATTACATTATAATAAGAATATAACTACAGTATATCTTACAATGGATTCTGGATTTAAAGAATCCTTTTTACAAAATCATTTAGATAATTGTAAAAAAATAGGGATAGATACAGTAGTTGTAAAATCAAATATTTATGCAATTGCAAATAAGATGAATCCCAAAGCCCCTTGTTTTTTATGCGCAAGAATGCGCAGGGGTTTTTTATATCAAAAAGCTAAAGATTTAGGATGTAACAAATTAGCTTTAGGGCATCATTTTGATGATGTAATTGAAACTACTTTAATGAATATGTTTTATACGGGTACATTTAAAACTATGTTACCAAAAGCTAAATCCAAAAATTATGAAGGAATAGAACTTATAAGACCTATGTATTTAATTAAAGAAAATGATATTGAAAGATTCGTTAAATATCATGATATTTCATTTCCATCAAAGGGTTGCGAATTTCAAGACCGCAATGAAGATAGCAAGCGGAAAGAAATGAAAGATTTGATTAATCACTTAAGACAGGTTTATGAGAATATAGATATCAATATTTTTCGCTCTGCAGAAAACGTTAATATAGATTCTATTTTAGGATATTTCAGCGAAGATGGAAAGACTAGTTTTTTAGACAATTATTAAGTTAATACATTATACTATATATTAGATGTAATTGTAATTGATATATAAATATTACAAAATAAAAACCACACCTTTAGGATGTGGTTATATTTATAAGGTTTCACATGAAACATTATTTTCCTAAACAAAAGTTTTGGAATAATGTAGCGATTAAATCATCTGTTCTGCTTTTACCTGTTATTTCTCCCAAAGATGTCCAAGCGTGTCTTAAATCAATCTCTATCATATCTATAGGGACTGATTGTTTACATGCAGTTAAAGCATCAGTCAATGATTTTTTAGCCTCCTCTATTTTTCCTATATGCCTAGTATTAGAAACGATAGTATAATTATCGGATATTATATTTTCATCAATAAATAATTTCCTTACTTCATCAGCTAACAAATCAACACCCTCATTTTTGAGAGCGGATATATTTATCATATTCTCATTTATAATATCAATTTTATTACCTAAATCAATTTTATTACCTATTAATATTCTTGTTTTATTTTTTGTTAATTCTAATAACTCTTTATCGAGATCAGTTAAATGATTGCTTTGGTCTAAAACTAAAAGAACTAAAGTTGCTTTTTTAATTGCTTGTATTGTTTTTTCTATACCTATTTTTTCAATCACATCATCTGTATTTCTTATACCAGCAGTATCTATTAATTTTAGTATAATACCGTTTAAATTTAATTCGGCTTCAATTAAATCTCTTGTTGTACCAGAGATATTAGTTACAATTGCTTTTTCTTCTTTTAGCAAAGAATTCAATAAGCTAGATTTGCCTACATTTGGTTTGCCTACTATTACAGTTTTTATGCCATCCCTTATAACAGCGCCGGTATTAGCTTCTTTTAAAATGAAGTTTATTTCTTTTAATAGGTTTTCAATGCTTGGAATAATAATATCATTAGTTAATTGTATAACATCATCATATTCAGGATAATCAATGTTAACTTCTATATTAGCTATTATATTAAGTATTTTACTTTGTAAGCCATTTATTAATTTATGAACATAACCTCTAAGTTGTTTATTAGCTAAGGATAATTGTTCATAAGTTTTAGCATTAACAATATCCATAATACTTTCAGCTTCAGTAAGGTCAAGACGGCCATTAAGATAAGCTCTTTTTGTAAATTCACCGTTTTCAGCTAAACGTGCACCATGTTTTATTAATAATTTAATAACTTCACTAGCTATGAAATTTCCTCCATGAGTTGAAATTTCAATTACATCTTCTGCAGTAAATGATTTTGGCGCGCGATATAAAAAAACCATTACTTCATCAATGATTTTATTGTTATCATGTATATATCCATATTTAATTGTATGAGATTTAGCTTTTTCTAAGTCTGCCCCTTTAAAGATTTTATTAACAATTGAAAAAGCATCATCGCCTGATATACGAATAACATTTATAGCGCTAATTCCATCCGCAGTTGTTTTTGCAACGATTGTATCAAATATCATATTAATCACCAATAATATTTTACCATATTTATTATAAAATAATGTATAATACTTAATAGGTAATAATTTTCTATATTATTTATTCAGAAAATATAAAAAAATGTTGATTATATAAAGAGAGGAGATATAATTAATTTTACAAGGATTGTAACTTTAATTATAATTTAGAATAAATATGAGACAAATTAAAAAGCCATTTAAATTTTATCTAATTATTTTTATTTTCTCTGTTGT
>JAOZSU010000061.1:0-6779 GCA_029939475.1 Mycoplasmatota bacterium
TCTAGAGATATCGGAATCACATTTGGTGATCAAAAAAAGGAGAAAAAAAATGAAATTAAAAGGAAGTAAAACAGAAAAGAACTTGCAAGAAGCTTTTGCTGGAGAATCAATGGCTAGAAATAAATATACATATTATGCATCAAAAGCTAAAAAAGAAGGATATGTAGAAATAGCTGATTTATTTTTAGAAACAGCGCATAACGAAAAAGAACATGCGGAAATATGGTTTAAATTACTTCATGATGGAGGAATTCCAACAACTAAAGAAAATTTAAAAGACGCAGCTAACGGCGAAAATTATGAATGGACAGAAATGTACAAGAAATTCGCAGAAACAGCGCGTGAGGAAGGGTTCACAAAAATAGCTTTTCTATTTGAAAAAGTTGCACTTATTGAAAAGAGACATGAGGAAAGATATTTAAAATTATTATCTAGATTAGATGAAGATTTAGTATTTAGTGCTGATAATGATGAACAAATTTGGATTTGTTCAAATTGTGGACACATTCATGTAGGGAAAAAAGCTCCTGAAATTTGCCCTGTATGTGATCATCCAAAATCATACTTTAGAAGATATGTAGAAACAATTTAAACATTTGAAGGCTAAAGGCCTTCTTTTTTTCTTTTTTTGGTATAATATAGATATAATGATTTTTGGAGGTATTATTTGAAAAAAGGTAGAATTACAAAACTTATTGGTGGATTATATACTGTTCAGGATGAAGATAAAAATAAATATATTGTAAAACCATTAGGAATATTTAGGTATCATAATATATCACCTAAAGTAGGGGATATTGTCGATTTTGATCAAGATAATATTACAAAGGTTTATCCGCGAAAAAACGAATTATATCGACCTATGATAGCTAATGTAGATCAAGTATTAATTATAAATTCTGCTAAAAAACCTAATTTTAGTTTTCTATTATTGGACAAATTTTTAGCTATAATTACTGCTTTTAATATTCAACCAATTATAATTGTATCTAAAATAGATTTAATGTCTGAAGAAGAATTAAATGATTTAAAAAATAATCTTTCATATTATAATCAGTATTTTAAAGTAATATATTACAGTTCAAAAACAAAAGAAGGTATTTCGAAAATATTAGAAGTTATATCTAATAAAGTGAATGTTTTAGCTGGACAAACTGGAGCTGGAAAATCTTCGCTTTTAAATGCAATCAATCCCAAATTAAATTTAGAAACCAATGAGATTTCTAAAGCATTGGGAAGAGGAAAACATACTACAAGACATGTGGAAATATATGAATTTGGGAATGGATATATTGCTGATACGCCAGGTTTTTCAAAGTTAGAATTTCAAGATTTTGAAGCCGATCAATTAAGATATTATTACCCTGACTTTTTTGAAAAAAGTTCAAAATGCAAATTTAATGGATGTACTCATACTCATGAACCTGGATGTGAAATTAAAAGATTAGTGGCTGAAAATATAATACCAAGAATAAGATATGATAATTATTTACAAATATACCAAGAAATTTCAAATATAAAACGTATATATAGGGGGAATAACAAATGAAAGTATCGCCATCTTTTTTAAGCTGTGATTTTACAAAATTAAAAGCTGAAATAGAATCTATTTCAATTGCAGAATGGATTCACTTTGATGTTATGGATGGTAAATTTGTGCCTAATATTACATATGATTACAATAAATTAAAAGAAATTAAAAAATATTCTAAACAATTTTTTGATTGTCATCTGATGATAAATTACCCAGAAAAATATGTTCAAGATTATATTGATGCAGGAGCTGATTTGATAACTTTTCACTTTGAAGCTACTAAAGAATATATACCTTTAATTAGATATATTCAAAGTAAAGGTATTAAGGCAGGCATTTCTATTAAGCCTAATACAAAAGTAACTGAATTAGATAATATATTAAATATTATAGATTTAATATTAATCATGAGTGTTGAACCAGGGCGTGGTGGACAAAAATTTATACCAAGTTCAATTGATAAAATTTCATATTTAAATAAAAAAAGACATGAATTTAATTATAGATATTTAATTGAAGTAGATGGAGGAATAAATTTTGAAACTGCAAAGCTAGTAAAAAAAGCTGGCTGCGATGTAATTGTTGTTGGATCTTTTATATTTAAAAATGATAATCGCGAACAATTAATTAAGGAGTTAGAAAATGTTTGATAAAATAAAAATATTCGCTGGCCCTAATAACTATGATTTTGAACATTTATATTTTGAAGAAGCGAATGAATTCCTAATAGGAGTTGATTCAGGGCTTGAGTATTTGGCCAATATCGATAAGAATATAGATTTAGCAATAGGCGACTTTGATTCGATTGATATTGCAAAATATGATAAGATTAAGTCTAAATGTAATAAGATTATTACTTTAAATACTGATAAAAAAATGACGGATTTATCATTCGCCTTAGATTATATTTATAATAATATGGATTATAATTCTATAGAAGTTTATGGAGGCATTAGTGGTAGAGTTGATCATTTCTTAGCTAATATTAATCTTATAAAAAAATATAATTTTACAATGAAAGATGATAAACATTATATATATATGTTAAAAAAAGGAAAACATAAAATAAATAATTATAAAAAATATATATCATTCTTTGCTATTGAAGATTGTTATAATTTATCTATTAGAGGGTTTAAATTTTCTTTAAACAATTACTATTTAAGCACTAATGACTCTTTATGTGTTTCTAATGAGGGTGAGGGAGAAATCGAATTTTCTAAAGGAAAAATATTAGTCATATCTACCAATGATTAATTAGAAAAATGTGAGGATGTAAACAAATGAAAAAAATACTAATACTATTAAATATTATATTGCTTGTTGGAGTATTAAGCGGCTGTACTTTTATGGAGCTTTTTACTGAGAATACTGATGATACTACAGTTTTAGCTACAACTAATGAGATTACTACTAATATTACCACTAAAACTTTCAATAAAGATGAAATTCTATCAGAGGTATATGCAAGAATTTATCAAGACTTATATGACGAAGTAAAACAAGAAGTTATTGATAATATTTCCGAAGAAAGATTCGATGAAATATATTCTAGTATATTGTCTCAATTGATTCAAAAAATAGATGATGGGGATATTACAGTCACTGCGGAAATGATAGTTGATATGATTAAAAATGTTGAAGAATCATCAGCTCAAGCTGTGGTCGGAGTAACATCTCTTAATGAGTATGGAATTAGAATGTCAATTGGTTCTGGAGTTATCTACAAACAGGTTGGGAATAAATATTATATTGTCACAAATCATCATGTCGTTGAAGATGGCACCTCTTTTGAAGTTAGATTTGCAGATGGTTCAACTAAAGAAGCTATTTTACAAGGAAGTGATTCTTTAGTAGATTTAGCTGTGCTGTATTTCTTTTCAGATGAAAGTTTAGAAGTCGCTCATTTTGGCGACTCAGATCTAACAGAAAAAGGCGATATCATTTTAGCTGTAGGTAATCCATATGGATATGATTATTTTGGGTCTATGACAATGGGGATTGTTTCTGGAATAAATCGTTATTTCGATATTGATAATGATGGTGTTAATGATATGTTTGTTAATTATATTCAACATGATGCATCTATTAATTCAGGCAATAGCGGAGGGGCATTATTTAATATATACGGCGATGTTATTGGTATAAATGTAATTAAAATTTCAGCTACTGATATTGAAGGCATGGGTTTTGCAATACCAAGTAACTTAGTATCTGCTATTTGTAATGATATTGAAGAATTTGGATATTCTAAACAAAAACCGGTATTAGGAATAAACTTTGTTTCAATAGCTGGAAATGAAAATTATTTTGATTATTATGGAATAACAATTCCAGATGAAATCACATATGGATTTTATATTAATGAAGTTATTGAAGGATCAACTTTATATAATTATGTTCAACCAGGTGATATATTAGTTGAAATTGCTGGAATTGAATTAACTTCGGCTGAAGATTTTGTCCTGTATTTTTCTCAATATATAGTTGGAGATATTATATCAATTACGCTATATAGAAATGGAAAGTATATTACTATTAATAATATTGAATTATTAGCTAGTGTGGAGGGATAATATGAAAAGAATATTAATATTAATTGCTTTTGTTGTAACTACATTAGTTGGATTCAGTTTAAATATGATTTTATCTCAACCACTTAAAGCTGCAACTTACACAACTTTAGCGACAGTTACTGAATATGAGACAGAATATAATGGAAATTATTATGTATATACTGATTATGAAGATTTGGTTAATCAAATATATCAAGATATATATAACGAAGTTTTTCTTGATTTAAAAGCACAGATTTTATCAGAATTAACAGACAGTTTTTATAATGAAATATATGATAGCGTGCAAGATAGATTATCTGATGTTTTATCTCAAGATGATATAACGGTTTATTTAAGTGAGCTTGAAAATAAGATTCATGAAGTTGTTTCTGTTGGAGAACATAGTGTATTTGGAGTTACTTCAATAACTCCAGATAGTGGAGATGTTGGCTCTGGAGTGGTTTACAAATATGATTCAATTACACAAGAATATTATTTATTAACAAATTATCATGTTGTTTCTAATTATGTTTTTTATGAAACAAATTATCCAGATGAACTAGACTCTTTAACATTAGATATACGTTTTAGTGATGGATCTAATGTTCCGGCCACTATTTTAGGATATGATACTGAAGTTGACTTAGCTATACTTAAATTTAGTGGACAAGGTTTAGAAGGTATAACACCAGTTGTATTAGCTGATATTGATGATGTAAGTACTGGAGATTTTGTATATGCTATTGGAAATCCTAATGGATATGATTTTTATAATTCAATTACTTCAGGTATTTTATCTGGTAAAAATCGCAAAATAGATGATAATCGTTTTGTTGATTATATCCAACATGATGCCGCTATTAATGCAGGGAACAGCGGTGGAGCTTTATTAAATCTAAATGGTGAATTAGTTGGTATAAATGTTTCAAAACTAGTCACAATTGATATTGAAGGTATGGGGTTCGCAATTCAAGTAGATATGATTAAAAGAGTTATTGAAAGAATTGAAGCGGGAGATTTATCGCAACACACCATTATGCCAAGACTAGGTGCAGATTTTTATTACGTTAACACCTTAGCTTATGATGGTAAGATTGTACTTCCTACAATAACTATTCAAAATAATAATTACTCAGATTTTGAGATAACTTTGCCTGATGATGTTGATTCGGGAATAATAATTAAATCTCTTGATCAAACAGGGACCTTATCAGGCAACTTAGAAGTACCAGATTTAATTGTTAAAATAGATGATTATACTATAAAAGATAGAAATGATTTTCTAGAATATCTATATAGTAATTATGAATCTGGAGATGCAATCACGATTTATTACTATGAGTATCAAGTACAGCATCATAATTACTCGACTAATTTAATGTCAAAAACATTAATATTATTATAAAAAGAAAAAGCAGAGTCTTCTCTGCTTTTCATTTCTTATACTGGTAAAATTAAGCTCTATTTACTTTTCCGCTTTTTAAAGCTCTAGCAGAAACGTACACTTTTTTAATTTGCCCATTTTCATCAATTACTTTAACTTTTTGCAAATTAGCTTTCCAATGTTTTTTAGTTGCGTGCATTGAATGGGAACGGCTATTGCCTGACATAAACTTTTTACCTGTAACACTGCATTCTCTTGGCATGATATCACTCCGTTTCTGTTAAGATTTCAGCATACATTATTTTATCACATATTTGAAAAAAATCAAGAAAAAAATCCATAATTCATGGTTAAGCCTATAAAATTCGATTTAATTGCATTTTTAATGCTATTATGATATAATAATTTTGCTTTTTTTGAAAATGTAAAAACGTGTAAAATGTGAAATATATATTAAATTTAACAAGGAGATATTAATTATGTCAACTCATCAAATTGATGGAAATTTATTTAAAACTATGATTCTTAATGGTAATATTAGACTAAGAAAAAATATGAACCGTATAAATGATTTAAATGTTTTCCCAGTACCTGATGGTGATACTGGATCAAATATGTCGGCTACAATTTCAGCTGGTTCAAAGGCAATTGAAAATATGAATGATGTTTCAATTGGTGAGGTTTCTAAAACCCTAGCAAGAGGAATGCTTATGGGAGCCAGAGGTAATTCAGGAGTAATACTTTCACAATTATTTAGTGGGGTCGCAAAAGAATTAAAGGGATATGAAATGGCTGATGTAGAAGTATTTTCTAATGCTTTACGTCATGGGGTTGAACAAGCTTATGCAGCTGTTATTAATCCTGTAGAAGGTACGATGCTTACAGTTTCTCGTGAAGCAGCTGATAAAGCTGTTTCTATTGCTAAATTTGTGGTTGATTTTGAACAATTATTCGATGAATATATTAAAGAATTAGATGCATCACTAGAGAGAACTCCTGAACTTTTGCCAATCTTAAAAGAAGTTGGAGTAATTGATTCTGGAGCTGCTGGATTTATAGAAATAATAAAGGGAATGAACGATGCATTAAAAGGTGAAATATATGAATTCAATCCTGAAGAAAGTGAATATAAAGTGAATTTAACAGATATTCATACTAATCCTGGAGATGAACTTGGATATTGTACTGAATTTATTATGCAAATTGAAAAAATGAATGAATTTGATCAAGGCGAATTTACTGAAATGATTAGTCCTTTAGGAGATTCATTGGTTGTTGTTCAAGATGAAAATATTTTAAAAGT
>JAOZSU010000062.1:0-6771 GCA_029939475.1 Mycoplasmatota bacterium
CGTGTAGCCGGGGGGACAGTGTCTGGCAGACAGTTTGACTGGGGCGGTCGCCTCCCAAAGAGTAACGGAGGCGCACAAAGGTTGGTTCAGAATGGTTGGGAATCATTCGTAGAGTGTAATGGCATAAACGAGCTTGACTGCGAGACATACAAGTCGAGCAGAGACGAAAGTCGGTCATAGTGAACTGGCAATCCCGTATGGAAGGGATGTCAATCAACGGATAAAAGTTACCCTGGGGATAACAGGCTGATAGCTTCCAAGAGTACACATCGACGAAGCTGTTTGGCACCTCGATGTCGGCTCATCACATCCTGGAGCTGTAGTTGGTTCCAAGGGTTGGGCTGTTCGCCCATTAAAGTGGTACGTGAGCTGGGTTCAGAACGTCGTGAGACAGTTCGGTCCCTATCTGTCGCGGGCGTAGGAAATTTGAAAGGAGCTGTCCTTAGTACGAGAGGACCGGGATGGACGCTCCAATGGTGTACCAGTTAGTCTGCCAAGGCTATAGCTGGGTAGCTAAGAGCGGAAGGGATAAACGCTGAAAGCATATAAGCGTGAAGCCCCCCTTAAGATGAGATTTCCCATTCGTAAGAAGTAAGACCCCTTATAGATGATGAGGTTGATAGGCCAGAGGTGTACGCACGGTGACGTGTTTAGCTGACTGGTACTAATAGGTCGAGGACTTAACTTTGCGTTAATACAGTATATCCAGTTTTGAAAGAGGTCTGGTGATGATGGCGAGGTGGACACACCTGTTCCCATACCGAACACAGAAGTTAAGCACTTCAGCGCCGAATGTAGTACCTTTGGGTGCGAGACTAGGACGTTGCCAGGCTACTTTCTCTAAATGCCTCAATAGCTCAGTTGGTTAGAGCACATGACTGTTAATCATGGGGTCCGAGGTTCGAGTCCTCGTTGGGGCGCCATTTTATTTGGCCCGTTGGAGAAACGGTTAACTCACATGCCTTTCACGCATGCATTCACGGGTTCGAATCCCGTACGGGTCACCATAATAACTACCTAGATTTAGCTAATTTGCTAGGTCTTTTTTATATATATATAAAAAATTATTTAAAATAGTTTTTTGAATAACAATTATATTGAGTTTATTTTCTATTGTGATATAATAATAAATACCGAAAAGGCCCGTTGGAGAAATGGTTAACTCACATGCCTCTCACGCATGCATTCACGGGTTCGAACCCCGTACGGGTCACCATTTAAAATCTTTGCGGCTGTAAGGCCGCTTTCTTTTTAATATTATGTTTAGGTGGTTCATATATGATAGGTAGTAAAATTTATTGCTTTGATAAAATAGATAGTACAAATGAATATATTAAAAAACATTTATCTGAATTGAATAATGGAGATATTGTTTTTGCTCAAGAACAAACTAATGGTAGAGGAAGACATGGAAATATTTGGATTAGCCCTATTGGCAATCTTTATTTTAGTTTTTATCTAAAAGAAGAACTGCTCCATAATCAATTATTTTATTATTTAATGAAATCATCAATAGCAGTTATAAACACATTAAAAAAATATAATATAGATGCGAAGATTAAATATCCAAATGATATAATAATTGATAGAAAAAAAATAGCTGGAATTTTAATAGAAAGTAATGGCTATCAAAAAATAGAATACTTAATAATTGGTATAGGAATAAATATAAATGAGACGATATTTAGAGATCTAAAATATAATGCAATATCTTTTAAGAATTTACTAGAAAAGGAAGTTGATCCTAAAGATGTGTTAAAATTATTTATACAATCATATAATGAGCTAAATGAAGATTCTAGAATCTATGAATTATATATGAAGAATCTCAATTTATACCAAAAGAGAGTTAAATATATGGATAAAATATATGAAGTTCATCATATTTTAAAAAATGGAAAAATATTACTTAAAAATAATAAAAATACAGTATTAGTAGATTATAATAAGTTATCATTTTCTGAAATATATGATAAATAATTGAATTATAAAATAAATAAATATATAATAAATATATCAATAATAATATAGTAAATAACACTATAGTTTAAAATTCTAAGGGAAATTAACGTTTAATTTCGTTATATAAAATTATTGATATTTTATTTTAAATACAAAAAATAAACAAAGATAATGTAAAATAATCTAATATACTAAAAAATAAGAAAATATATACATATCTACAAGCTAATCAACGTATTAATTGGATAAATTTAAAAAAAATAACGATTTATTATAAAAATTAAGTTACAATTTTAAAAATGAATATATCATGGCGTTTTTTTAAATGATTGAAGTTCAAATCATTTGATATTCAAAACAATTTGACTTTATTAAAAAAAGGTGGTAAAATTAATAGGATTTTAAATAAAATAGGAGGACAAAAATGAAATTCGAAAAATTACAAGATTTAATCGTTGAAGGATTAGGTGTAGACAAAGAACAAGTTACTATGGAAGCTGATTTGGTTACAGATCTTGGAGCTGATTCTTTAGATGCTGTTGAATTAATTATGGCAATAGAAGATGAATATGATATCACTATAGAAGATGAAGTTGCTCAATCATTTAAAACAGTTGGTCAAATATTTGAATATCTTAATGACGTTCTAAAATAAATTAGTTTTAAGTATTTATTATGAGTATCTCAATATTAAAAGGAGATTTCTATGGACTTAAGACAATTAAAAAATATCATGAAAGAGTTTGAAGAATCTTCGATTCATAAACTCGAAATAATAGAAAAAGATTTTACAGTAAAAATGGAGAAAAAGAGTCAAGACTCTTATTCTCCAATTTCTACGCAAGTAGATTATAATGAAAAAAAAATAACAAATGAGAAAATAATAGAGAAAAAATATGTTCCAGTTGTTGCCCCATTAGTTGGCATATTTTATGATTCACTATCACCCGATAGTGATTCTTTTGTAAAAGAAAATCAACATGTAAATAAGGGAGACGTTTTATTTATTGTCGAAGCTATGAAAGTCATGAATGAAATAGTTTCTCCTATCACTGGCATAGTTAGAAAAATCAATGTAGAAAATGCAACCATGGTTGAATATGGCCAAGTTGTTATGGAAATAGAAGAATAATGTTTCAAAAGATATTGATTGCTAATAGGGGCGAAATAGCTGTTAGAATTATTAGGACATGTAAATATATGGGAATCGAAACGGTAGCTGTATATAGTGAAGTAGATAAAGATAGTTTACATGTTCAATTAGCTGATGAAAGTGTATGTATTGGCGGGGCTTTAAGTAATGAATCTTATTTAAATATGGAAAATATTATTACTGCTGCTATCAATAAAGGTGCTGAAGCAATACATCCTGGATTTGGATTTTTAAGTGAAAATAGCGAATTTGTGGAACTATGTGAAGAAGTTGGAATAACTTTTATAGGTCCAAAAAGCAATTCAATAAAACAAATGGGAAATAAATCTAAAGCGAGAGAAATAGTAATGAACGCTAAAGTTCCGGTTGTACCTGGAAGCGATGGAAGTATTGCTAGTTTAGAAGAAGCTAAAAAGGTCGCTGAAAAGATTGAATTTCCTATTTTAATTAAGGCCTCTGCAGGTGGCGGTGGTAGAGGAATGAGAATTGCATATAATGCGAAAGAATTAATCAGTGCATATGAAGCTGCGAAAAATGAGGCTGAAAGCATTTTTGGAGATAGCACAATGTATTTGGAAAAATACATGAAAAATCCAAAACATATAGAATTTCAAATACTTGCTGATAAATATGGTAATATCATTCATTTAGGAGAACGAGATTGTAGTATTCAACGCCGTAATCAAAAAATAATTGAGGAGGCTCCGAGTAAAATATCCCCTGTTCTTAGAAAAGAAATGGGAGAAGCAGCTATTAAAATTTGTAAAGCTGTAAATTATGAAAATGCTGGAACTATAGAATTTTTAGTTTCGGGCAATGAATTTTATTTTATTGAAATGAATACTAGAATTCAAGTTGAACATCCTATAACTGAAATGATTACAGGAATTGATATTGTTAAAGAACAGATTAAAATAGCTGCAGGTGAAAAATTAAGCTTTTCACAAAAAGATATTACATTAAAAGGACATAGTATTGAATGTAGATTAAATGCAGAAAATCCTAAAAATGATTTTAGACCTAGTCCTGGCATAATTAATTTAATACACATTCCTTCAGGAAATGGGATTAGATTTGATAGTTTTATATATACAGATTATGAAATTCAACCTTTCTATGATTCCATGATTGGTAAAATTATAGTACATGGTGAAGACAGAGCAGAGGCTATCAGAAAAATGTGTGCTACACTTGAAGAGTTAGTAGTGGAAGGACCAAATACAAATCAAACATTTCTATATGTGATAATGAATGATCATGACTACATAAAAGGTAATTTTGATACTTCTTTTGTCAAGAAAAAAATAGATTCATTATTGGAGTATAAAGAATATGAATAATATATCAAAAACTCTAAGTAAAAGAAAAAAACTTAAAAATGATTTAAAAAAATTTCGGGAAGAAAGTCCTTATATAAAAGCACAAAAAATGGATGTTCCCGAAGGACTTTACGAAAAATGTCCTAAATGTAATCGCACTGTAAAAAGAAACTCAAATATAGAAAATGATTATATTTGTAAGCACTGTGGATATCATTTTAGAATGCGTGCAATTGACCGCATACGCTATATAGTAGATGAAGATACTTTTGTTGAAAAGGGATTGGGTTATATTACTCTGAATCCTCTTTTTCAAGATGGCTATGAAGAAAAAATAGCTAAATATAAAAAATCCACGAATCTAGATGATGCATATATTTATGGATATGGACAGATTTATGGACAAGAATGTGTTATCGGAGTCATGGATAGCTATTTTTTAATGGGTAGTATGGGATCTGTTGTTGGTGAAAAAGTAACAAAAAGTTTTGAGTATTCAATTTACAAAAAACTTCCTATTGTTATTTTTACGGCTTCTGGAGGAGCTAGAATGCAAGAAGGCATTTTTAGTTTAATGCAAATGGCTAAGACAAGTTCTGCAGTAGCTAAGCATAATAAAATGGGGCTCTTGTATATAAGTGTTTTAACTCATCCAACAACTGGAGGAGTTACAGCTAGCTTTGCGACTTTAGGAGATATTATATTAGCTGAACCAGGAGCTTTAATAGGTTTTGCAGGTCCTAGAGTTATTGAACAAACTATTAATCAAAAGTTACCCGAAGGGTTTCAAACATCAGAATTTTTAGAGAAAAAAGGGTTTATTGATAAAGTTGTAAATAGAAGAGATTTAAAACGTACATTGTCACTTCTATTAGCTTTTCATAGGAGGACATGACATGGATATACTTGCTAAAGAGCGAAAAGTCAAAGAATTGGAAAAACAAATAGAATCTTTAGGCGATAGCGAAACTGTTAAAAAGTTAAAAAGAGAAATTAAAAGATATAAAGAAATTGAGATGAGTAAATTAACCGCATGGGATAGGGTATTACTTGCGAGGCATCAATCAAGACCAAAAGCTCTAGATTTTATTAATTATATGTCACCTGATTTTATTGAATTACATGGTGATAGATTATATCAAGATGATTCAAGCATAATTGGTGGAATTGGTAGTATTAATGGAACAGTATTTACTATTATAGCCCACCAAAAAGGAAAGACTTTAGAAGAAAATATTGAACGTAATTTTGCTATGCCTCATCCTGAAGGATATCGCAAAGCGTTGCGATTAATGAAACAAGCAGAAAAATTCAAACGCCCTATATTAACTTTAATAGATACACCTGGAGCTTATCCCGGTATTGGCGCAGAAGAAAGAGGCCAAGGATTTGCAATAGCTGAAAACATTAAATCAATGAGTGAGTTTACTGTTCCTATTATTTCTGTTATTATAGGTGAAGGGGGAAGCGGTGGAGCTTTAGCGCTTGGAGTCGCTAACAAAATATTAATGCTTGAGAATGCAATTTATTCTATATTAAGCCCAGAAGGATATGCTAGTATATTATGGAAGGACTCAAGCTTAGCTCCTAAAGCAGCTGAAGTAATGAAGTTAACATCTTATGATTTACAAGAATTTTCTATTATTGATAGAATTATTAAAGAACCTTATGGTGGAGCTCATTTTGATAAAGAAAAAACTTTTAGTGATACTAAAAGTGCAATTTTAGAAGAATACAATAAATTAAAAATACTAAGCCCTGCTGAACTTCATTATCTAAAAAACAAAAAGATTCGAAATTACGGATTCTTACAAAGGTTTAATTATAAAAATCTTGGAGGTATAAAGCGATGATTTTTACTAAGATTGCTGGAACAGGTAGTTACATTCCAAGAAAAATACTAACCAATAATGATTTAAAAGCCTTTGTTGATACTAGTGATGAGTGGATTAGTTCTAGAACTGGAATTAAAGAACGACATATTGTTATAGATGAATCAACATTAGATCTAGCATACAAAGCTTCACTTAAAGCTATTAAGTCTGCTGATATTAGTAAAGATTTTATAGATTTAATTATTGTAGCTACAGTAACTAGTGATTTTGCTTTTCCAGGTGTTTCTCAATTATTACAAGCTAAATTAGGAATTAAAGATATTACTGCATTTGATATAAATGCTGCTTGTAGTGGCTTTTTGTATGCAATGCAAATAGCCGATAAAATGATAAGAAGCGGAAGCTATCATCATGCACTTATTATTGGTGCCGAGACTTTGACTAGATTAACAGATTGGAGAGATAGAAATACCTGTGTTTTATTTGGGGATGGAGCTGGAGC
>JAOZSU010000063.1:0-5551 GCA_029939475.1 Mycoplasmatota bacterium
CCCAAATAGAATACATCTTAGAAAAGATGTAGAACAAATTATCAATAAAAATCAACCTTTCTATCTCGGTTTTGGAGATTTAGATAATTTTAAGTTATTAAATGATGTTGTTGGACATTCTGTAGGTGATATTTATTTAAAAGAAGTTGCTAAACAGTTTAGTAAAATTTGTAATGAATATATTACAATTTACCGTTGGGGTGGCGATGAATTTATAGTAATAATTAAAACCGATAGTAAAGATACAGCTATTAAGGCTATAAACGCAATATATAAGAAATTTCAAACTCCTATAAGAATTAATAATGTCAACTATGATGTTTCTATAAGTATTGGGGTTGTTTCTTATCCAAGACATGGTATTACAATGGATGATTTAGTTAAAAGAGCTGATATTGTAATGTATGACGTAAAATCACAAAATAAGAATTCTTTTAGTTTTTTTGAAAATCGATATTTAGATAGATTACAAAATGAAATTGACTTTGAAAATAAAGTTAACCAGTATAGTATAGAAGATTTTCAGGTTTATCTTCAACCAATAATTGATGTAAAAACTAATAAAGTTATTGGTTTTGAAGCTTTATCAAGGCTTTTTGATAAAGAAGGAAAATCTTTTAATATCATTGATGTTATTAAAGTATACGAACATCAAGGTAAAATCCCTAAATTAGATCAACATGTTTTTGATACTTTATGTGATTATAGTGTTAAGCTTAAAAAAGAATTTAATCAAGAATTCCTATTTTCTTTTAATGTTTCTCCTTTAACTCTTTCAAAGGATTTTGTTAAATATTTAGAAAAGAAAATTAAATCTCTTGGAATTAATCCAGGTCAGTTTATTTTTGAAGTAATTGAAACTATAGGATTTAAAGAAATAAATGAATCTGTAAAACTATTAGGACAATTAAAAGATATAGGTTTTCAAATAGCTATGGATGATTTTGGAATGGGATATTCTTCTTTAAGTTATATTACAAAACTTCCTTTAAGTATTATTAAGATTGATAGATATTTTATCCAGAATTATGATGAAAATAAACTAGACAAATTGTTAATTATAGCTATTCGTGATATCTGTAAATCTTTAAATTTAAAGATTGTTGTCGAAGGTATAGAGACAACTAAACAACTTGATTTTATTAAAAGCATAGGGGCTCATTATTATCAAGGATTTATTCACAGTAAGGCAATGTCATATATAAATTTAATAGAAAAATTAAAAAAAGGTTTTTAAGGTAGTTGTTTAATATGGATTTAATTAACAAACTTAAAAGAAGACGTTCTTATAGAGAATTTGATACAGAAGATTTTGATGTTCAAATTCTTGTAGATGCAATTGAAGCAGCTAAATACTCTCCTAGTGGAGCTAATAAACAGCCTTGGTTTTTTTGTATCGTAAAAGACCATAAAATTAAAAGAGAAATACGTATAGAGGCTGAGAAAATTGAAAATAAATTTTATGAAAATATATCTAATAAATGGCAGTCAGATTTAATTCAATTAAATGTAAATGTTAAGAAACCTTTTTTAGAAAACGCTCCTTATCTAATTGTTATTTTTAAACAAATTTATCAAGTTGATGAATCAGGCAATCGTACAAATGTTTATTTTCCTGATAAATCAGTTGGTATAGCTACAGGTATGTTAATTGCATTACTCACGGATTTAGGCATTGATATTTTGACTTATACTCCTTCTCCTAATTTATTTCTGAAAGATATTTTAAAAAGGCCTGATAATGAGAGACCATATCTAGTTCTAGTATGTGGTAAGGGTTCAAAAACTTATAAACTTCCTAATATAACTAAAAAAAGCAATGATAAAGTAATGAAAATTTATTGATATTTTAACTATTATATAAAAAAGTGAATAATAAATATAGAATTTCAAAAAATTAAGTGTTATAATTTTATTGATGCTTTTTTAATTATGGGTTATAGGTTCCCTTTAATAACCTAAATATACTAGTTAAGGAGAGTATACTCTATTACTATAATTTGAGTATGCAAAAAGAATATGTACGCTAAAAATATTTGGAAGGATATAAATCCTGAAAAAACTACTAAGATTTATGATTTTTGTGAAGGATATAAAAATTTTATTTCCGTGGCTAAAACAGAAAGACTTTGTGTTCAAGAAACTCTATCTATTGTAAAAGAAAATGGATATAAAGAATTAAAAGAATTTAATTCTTTAAAACCAGGTGATAAGGTTTATGTTACTAACAAAAACAAAAATATTGCATTATTTTTAATTGGTAATAAACATATAACTGAAGGTATTAGGGTACTTGGAGCTCATATTGATTCTCCAAGACTTGATATCAAACAGAATCCTTTATATGAGAAGGAAGAATTCGCTCTTTTAGACACTCATTATTATGGCGGAATAAAGAAATATCAATGGGTGACTATTCCTTTAGCTATTCATGGTATTATCTGTAAAAAAGATGGAACTAATATCTCTGTTAATATTGGTGATGATGAATCTGATCCTGTAGTTGGTATTTCAGATTTATTGATTCATCTATCAGCTGATCAATTGAAAAAAACAGCTAATGTAGTAATCGAAGGTGAAAATTTAGATGTTACATTTGGCAGTATTCCTTTAAAAGATAAAGAAAAAGACGCTGTTAAAGCTAATATTTTAAAATTATTAAAAGAAAAATATGATATCGAGGAAGAAGATTTTGTATCTTCTGAACTTGAAGTGGTTCCTGCAGGTAAAGCTAGGGATTACGGGTTTGATCGCAGTATGGTTGCTGGATATGGTCATGATGATAGAGCTTGCGCATATACATCTTTTAAAGCTATTTTAGATATAGATACACCTGAATATACTGCTTGCTGTATTTTAGTTGATAAAGAAGAAATTGGTAGTGTAGGTGCTACAGGTGCTCAATCTCTATTTTTTGAAAATACTATTGCAGAATTATTGGCATTAACTGGAAAAACTAATTATCTAGATTTAAAACACGCTATGACTAATTCAAAAATGTTATCTAGTGATGTTTCAGCTGCGCTAGATCCATTATATGATAGCGTTAGTGATAAAAAAAATAATGCTAAATTTGGATATGGAATAGTATTTAATAAATATACTGGTTCAAGAGGTAAAAGCGGAAGTAATGATTCTAACCCAGAATATGTTGCTTGGGTAAGAAATATTATGGATTCTAATAATATTCATTATCAAACTAGTGAGCTTGGAAAAGTTGACCAAGGTGGCGGTGGAACTATTGCCTATATACTTGCGAATTATAATATGAATGTAGTTGATGCTGGTATTCCAGTGCTTAACATGCATGCTCCTATGGAAATTGCTTCTAAAGCAGATATTTATGAAGCTTATGTAGCTTATAAAGCTTTTTTGACAAAATAATATAAAAACTCTCATAGTTTAAATTAACTACGAGAGCCTTTTTTTATTTTATATCTACATCAATTGAATATATAGCTTTAATTTCTTTTTCAAAGAAAGCTATTGCATTTTTTAAGTTGTTTTGATGATAAGGATAAACTTTTTTCTTGTTTAATTGAATAATTTGATTAATATTCTTCCAGTGCATATATCCTTTATTTTTTAAGTCTTTATGTTTATTGCTAAGAATAAAAGAAATGAATTCTCTTCCTTTATAGCGGTGATTTTGTTTTTTCTTTCTTCCATAAACTTCTAAAAGCACTTTTAAGTCTCTTGCAGCTCCAACAAAATCTTCGTTTTCAAATTTCTTTTCCATAATTGAAACAGTAACTCTATGAAGATTTTTATCAACTTCTTTTTCTTTCTTTTCTTTTTTCTTAAACAAACCTTTGATTTTATCAATTAAAGCATTTTCCATTTTATCTTCCTCCTGTAAACTAAATTATCATTATATATATGATATAGCTTACAAATATATTTTTCAACATAAAATGCAAAAATAATGTTTAGTAAGTAGATATAATCTTATATATATCAATAAAAATGATATCTTAATTGATATTACTAAAGATTTATGGATGAATTACATTGATTACATTAAAGATAATGTAAATCAGAAATATAGTTTTCTAGAGAAAATCAAATTTTATTATTTATCCTTAGTAGATTTTAGCAATAAATTCAATTACAAGATATTATCTAAAGAATTATCTTCATCTTTTAGAAAAGTAGGCAAGGCTTACCATAATGCTTTTTTTGATATCTGGAAAGATATTATAAAAGAAGATGCTTCTCGTATTTTAAAACTAGATCATTATAAATCTAGTATTATTGCGGATTTTATATGTAATAATTTAATTTCTTTAATATCATCAGACACTTATGAATACAATACTTTTAATAGTATATTAAAAATGCTTTTAGAAAAAATAGAAGGAGAAAAAAATGAATTATTTTGAATCTGTCTTTGACATAGCTTATTTAGTATCAGTAATAACCATATCTGTTTTAATTATACGAAGAGGAATCATTACTAAAAGTAAATCTAGTATTATTTTCGGACTTATGGGGCTTTTATTGGGATTAGGTGATTCCTTTCATTTAGTTCCTAGAATTGTTGGTCATCTTACAACTGGATTAGAAGATTACCAAACCGCTTTAGGTATTGGTAAACTTATTACTAGTATTACAATGACAGTTTTTTATTGTCTTATATATTTATATTATTCAATTAAAACAAAGGATTCTAATAAATATGTTTGGATATCTTTAATTGGATTAACCATGATTCGTTTCTCATTGCTTATGCTTCCTGGTAATGATTGGATTAATAATGGAAATGATTTATTTTATGCTATTTTAAGAAATATACCTTTTTTAATTATTGGAATTATAATAGTTGTTATATTTGTTAATAAGGGAAAACAAAAAGAATTTCAGATGTTTAAACCCATGGGCTATTGGATTATTGTTTCCTTTGTTTGTTATACGATTGTAATATTAGGTAGCTCTTTTGTTCCGGTATTAGGTGCTTTTATGATGCCTAAGACTATTGCTTATTTTATCATTGTAATGATAGGTTATAGAGATTCATTATTAATGAAATGATATTAATTATTAAAAGATATTAAAAAACCTATTGCAAGACAAAACCTTGTATGTTATCATACTTGCAAAATCAATTTGTTTGAGGTAAATTATGAATCAATTTTTATTCACTGAATATTGGATGTATTATATGAAAAATGAAGGTTTGTTTTATTAGTTAATTACTAATTAAGACAAGCTCATTTGTATATAATGCTTGTCTATATCAGTTGAATTAGATTCAATACACTGTAGCCAAGCTACAGTGTTTTTTTATGTTAAACGGATTAATAAAATTGCGGAGGAATAATATGAGTACACCTAAAAAGAAATACGGTTTGTTTACAGCCATAGCTATGGTTGTAGGTATTGTGATTGGAAGTGGAGTTTTCAAGAGTGCTGGTGATGTATTAGCAAAAGCTGGAGGAAATCTTTTGATAGCTATTTTAGCTTGGGCTATAGGAGGTTTAATAATCATTTTTTCAACTTATGCCTTTAGTATAGTCGCCTTAAAAAAGGCTAAAGATTCTGGGATTATTAG
>JAOZSU010000063.1:5561-6683 GCA_029939475.1 Mycoplasmatota bacterium
ACCGCTGGTAAAAAAATAGCTTATTTAGTTGGCTGGTTCATTAATTTTATTTATTATCCAGCTTTAGTAGGAATTCTTTCTTGGCTTGCGGGAAGTATTACAAATACTTTATTAAATTTTAATATTGATTTAACTTGGTATTTGACTATTTTTTATTTTATTGTTACATATTTATTAAATATCTTTTCACCTGTAATTGCTGGTAGATGGCAGGTAAGTACTACAAGTATTAAGTTAATTCCACTTATATTGATTGCAGTTGTAGGATTGATTGTTGGGTTAATTAATGGAACGACTATTGAATCATTTACTGTTAATGCTACAGGAGTTGAACTTGCAGGTACTGGTTTAGCTTGTGCTGTCGCAGTAACTTCGTTTGCTTATGATGGATGGATTACTGCTTTATCCATTACACAAGAATTAAAAGACACTAAGAAAAACCTATCAAAAGCATTGATAGGTGGGGCTTTAATTATTGTTGCTTTATATATTTTATTTTTCATAGGGTTATCTGGAGTAATTACTAATAATGAGGCTATCTCTTTAGCCGGAACTCTTGATACATCAGTATTAGCGGCGAAGCGTTTATTTGGATCGTTTTTTGGTCCAGTTGTTTCTGTATTAATTCTTGTGTCTGTTTTAGGAACACTTAATGGTTTAACTTTAGGTGCGGTTAGAGGAATGTATCAAATAAGTGTAAAAGGTGTTGGACCATTTCCTAATACCTTCACAAAACTTGGTAAGAAAGATCAACCTTATGCTTCTGGATTATTAAGCTTTTCTTTAGCTATATTCTGGGGAATTATTTGGTTTGGTAATTTTAAAGGTTATTGGGGAGGTTTTATGGATACATCAGTACTGACTATTGTATTTCTTTATGGTTCATTTATTATAGTTTATATTGATATCATTATTAATTTTACTGAATTGAATTTCTTTAAACGCTATATTGTTCCATCAATAGCTACAATAGGGGCTTTATATTTAATCTATGGAGCTTTTACTTCGAATCCTAAAATGTTTTTATATTTTGGAATAATTGTATTAATATTTTTGGGTATAGGTTTAATTACATATGATAAAAAAGATTTAAAATCAATGAGCGAATAAATCTAAAATAAT
>JAOZSU010000064.1:0-2753 GCA_029939475.1 Mycoplasmatota bacterium
TTATGATATGCTGCTGTGAAATTTAATGTTTCCATTGCTTATATATTTTATAAAAGTATCGTTTGAACGGTAAACCTTTGGATGTCTACCTATAACAACACCGACAATATCACTATACACCGAAGCAGCATACACAATGTTATTTCCATGCATATCAATTAACAAATTATTTGTCTTCCAATATTGACTCATTCTAACCATTGCATCATATACTGATTGGTCTCCATGAGGATGGTATTTACCTATTACATCACCGACAATACGGGCTGACTTTTTAAAAGGTTTATTGGATCCCATACCTAAAACATGCATTGCATAAAGAATTCTTCTATGAACTGGTTTTAATCCATCTCTAACATCAGGTAAAGCTCTATCTTGAATAATATATTTAGAATATTTTCCAAATCTATCACTGATAATTTTCTCTAAATTCATTGGGATGATTTTTTCGTTTAAAAAATCATCTATTTTCTTTTTAGTAGATTTTTTCATTTGTCTTCACCCCAATTTCAAAATCATCATCATTTTCAAATGAAACAAAGTTATCTATCCATTCTTTCCTTGGCTCAACTTTATCGCCCATTAAAACAGAAATTCTTTGTTCTGCGTCAGCTAAATTATCTATTTTAACTTGAATTAGTGATCTCGTTTTCGGATTCATTGTAGTATCCCATAATTGGATTGAATTCATTTCGCCTAAGCCTTTATAGCGCTGAATAGTATAGGTTTTCATTTTCTTACATATATTTTCTCTTTGTATTTCATCCCAAGCATAAAAATCACCTTTTTGTTTAGAAGATATTTTATATAAAGGTGGTAATGCTATATAAAGTTTACCCGCTTCAATTAATTCAGGCATATAGCGGAAAAAGAAAGTAATTAATAATACTTGAATATGAGCTCCATCCGTATCGGCATCAGTCATAATAATAATTTTATTATAATTAGCTTTATTAAGGTTGAAATCACTTCCTATTCCCGCTCCAATAGTGCTTATAATAGTAGCGATTTCTTCGTTTTTCAATACATCTTCAATCTTTTGTTTTTCAGCGTTAATTACCTTACCTCTTAAAGGTAAGATAGCTTGAAAAGTTCTATCTCTTCCTTGCTTAGCTGAACCCCCTGCGGAATCTCCCTCTACTAGAAACAATTCATTAATCGCAGGATTTTTTGTGCTTGTTGGAGCTAGTTTACCTGAAAGAATAGTTTCTTTCTTCTTAATTTTTTTCACAAGCCTTGCGTCTTCTCTAGCCTTTCTTGCGGCTTCCCAAGCTTGTCTAGCTCTTACAGCTTTTTCTAATAATTTATTGGATATCGAAGGATTTTCTGTCAAATAAATATTTAATTTTTCAGAAACAATAGCTTCAACTGATGGCCTTGCCTCAGGAGAACCTAATTTGTTTTTAGTTTGTCCTTCAAACTGTAATAAATTTTCAGGTATTCTAATAGAAATTATCGCAGTAAGGCCTTCTCTTACATGAGTTCCTTCTAAGGAAGCATCTCTTTCTTTGATTATATTCATTCGTCTTCCATAATCATTAAAGATTTTAGTGAAAGCTGATTTAAATCCTGTCTCGTGCGTTCCTCCATCTCTAGTTCTTATATTATTTACAAATGAGATTATATTATCAGAATACTGTTTAGTATATTGAAAAGCTACTTCGACTTCAATTCCATTTTGTTTTCCAGAAAAATAAACTGTTTTATGTAAAGGTACCTTGTTCTTATTAATAAATTCAATATATTCCTTTATTCCATTTTCGAAAAGGAAGGTTCTTCTCTGTTTTGAACGATAATCAATTAATTGTATCTTCAATCCCTTAATTAAAAATGCACTTTCTCTTACGCGTTCTTCTACTGTTTGGAAATTAAATAAAGTCGTGGAAAAAATAGTTTGATCTGGTTTAAACCAAACTTCAGTTCCCTTCTTTTTTGTTTCTCCCATAACTATTAAATCTTTGACCTTTTTTCCGCCGTTTTCAAATCGCATTTGGTAAATTAAACCATCGCGATAAACTGTAACTTCTAGAAATTCACAGAGTGCATTTACAACTGAAGCTCCAACTCCGTGAAGCCCTCCTGAAACTTTATAAGCACCATTAGAATTAAACTTTCCGCCAGCGTGGAGTTTAGTGAAGATAACTTCTACTCCTGATACACCTGATGAATGCATATCTACAGGCATACCTCTACCATCATCAGAAACTCTAATAGAATTATCTTCGAGGATTTCAACTTTTATTAATTTCCCATAACCAGCAAGCACTTCGTCGATAGAATTATCAATAACTTCCCAAACTAAATGATGAAGGCCGCGAGAGTCAGTTGACCCAACATACATCCCAGGACGTTTTCTAACTGCTTCTAAACCTTCAAGAATTTGAATCGATTTTGCATTATAGGTATTGTTTTGTTTTGCCATAAAATCTGCCCCTTTATTATCTATTAAATATTATATCAAATTTATTGGCTTTTTTCTTTATTTTTTGGCTTTTTTTTGGTATAATTTAGGCTATTAGAAAAAGAAGTTAAAATAGTATTTGTTATTCCATCATAGAGATTTAGATTTATAATTTAATGTGAAATAAGGAGTAGGATCTCCATCTGGATTAAATACTCGATGATAAGCAAAAATATAATCCATATCTGTTATTTCACAACTAGTTTCTATATCTTTTAAACTGGTTAAACTATTGGTCATAATTATTCTCCTAATAAGTGTTGTAATTTTTCAAACTTTTCATCAGTCATTA
>JAOZSU010000064.1:2763-6683 GCA_029939475.1 Mycoplasmatota bacterium
CTCCAATGAGAGCTAGAATAGTTAAAACTCCCGTAAAAATGTTAAAGTATATTTTAGTTTTATTAGCGTATCTATTAGGGTCGATTCCCTTTTCGTATATCTTAGGTGAGTATTTTAGACATGATGATATTAGAAAACACGGTAGTGGTAATATTGGAACCACTAATGCTTTTAGAGTATTTGGTAAAATGATAGGGGTTTCTGTACTCATACTCGATGTACTTAAAAGTGGATTATTATTGTTTTTAATTAAAAATGATATTATCTTCGCAGATAAAGAATTATTTCATCCTCTAATCTATGGTTTCGCATCAGTATTGGGGCATATCTTCCCTGTTTGGTTTAAATTTAGGGGTGGTAAAGGGGTCGCTACTTCTTTTGGCCTTTTATTAGCCTATTCTCCAATTACTGCGCTTGCTTTAATTCCTATGTTTATCGTAATAACAGTTTTAACAAGATATGTATCACTAGCCTCAACTTTTTCAACTTTAACAGCTGCGTATCTTGGAACTTTCTTATATATTTATAGTAATAGTACTGATTATAATTTAATATTTATGGTTATTCTGATTTTAATTACACTTCTGATTTTTGTACGCCATAGATCTAATTTCAAAAGAATTAGAAATGGTACTGAAAATAAAATTACTATAGGTAAAAAACCATATTAAAAAAATAGCCAAAATCGGCTATTTTATTTTGCTTGTTTCATGCTTTGCATTACTTGACGAACTTGTTTTTCAGATGGTTTTCTTCCCATTTGGCTCATCATTGCACGAATCATATTTTCATTAATTGGCGGATTTTTATCTAGGTATCGTTTAAAATAACCCCTAGATAGGAAAAACCCAATTATGGCTCCTACTATAAGAGTTACAATAGGCAAAACGATTTCTAACCATAGTGGCATATAATCACTCCTTTATCAAACAAACCTATTTTACCAAAATCAAACCTCTATTGCAAGATTTTTCGTTTCTGTTTTTTAAAATTTTAAAAAATAAATGTTTACAAATTGGCTAGAGATTGTTACAATATATATGGATTAAATACGCATTAGGAGGAATTATTATGCCAAGAAAAATTTTAGATACATGTATTGCTTGTGGTTCTTGTAAGGAAGAGTGTCCTGTTGATTGCATCGAAGAAGGAGATATCTACGTAATCGATCCAGATGCTTGCATCGATTGTGGTGCTTGCGAAGCTGCTTGTCCTGTTGACTGTATAATTGTTGAATAATTTAATACCAATAAAAAATAGCGGAGTTTTTCCGCTATTTTTTATTGTACTTGAAAGCATCTATTTTTTAAAGTAAGAAGAGAGTTTTTGAAGGGAGGAAATTAATAGTTCATCTTCTTCTAATTTTAAATCATTAAAAACAGAATTAATCATTTCATTATGAAAATCATTATGTTTTTCTAAAACTTCTTCAGCTTTTGGTAAAATTCCTATTATAACTTTTCTGCGATCTTCTGAATCTCTTTCTCTTGACACATATCCCTTTTGATATAAAGTATTTACAGAAACTGTTAAAGACCCTACAGTTATCCCTAATTTATTCGCTACATTAGTCATAGTAGATTCTTCAGTTTTAGTTATCGCTTCTAATACATGAATCTCACTCATAGATAGTTTTACCCCTTTTTCTTTAAGGTACTCACTTTCAATAGCGAGAATTCTATTAAATATATCAACCAACAATTCATTAACAATTGATCTAGCTTCCCTAAGTTTATCTTTCTCGTTCAATATAACCTACCCCCATAGTACCAGGGCCTGCGTGACAACCCACAACAGGTGTTAATGGAATTAATAATATATCTTTTAATCCTTCAGCTTCATATTCTGATTTGAGTTCTTTCATTTCTTCTAAATTATTAGTGTAAATAATAAAGAAAATAACATCCTTATCTTTGATTTCATTAAATAATATTTTTTTCATTTCGTTGCGTGCTTTTTTAGTTGTCCTTATTTTAGTGAGGCTTTCAACCTTACCTCTAGCACTAACTTCTAAAAGCGGTTTTATTTTTAATAGAGATCCTATAAATCCACTAGCATTAGATAACCTTCCATTTTTAACAAGATACTTCAAAGTATCAACTGTTACATATATATGATTGTGATCTCTAATATATTCTAATCTTTTTAAAATTTCTTTAACTGACTTTCCTTCGTCAGCCATTTTTTTAGCTTCTAAAGCCATGCTAGCTTCTACATAAGATAATGATAGAGAATCGAATACATGTACATCAAAATCTACCATATCCGCCGCAAGTTTAGCGTTTTGATAAGTTCCACTTAATTCATTTGAAATAGTAATGATTATTAGTTCTTCATAACCAACATCATGCATTTCATTATATAAATTAACTAAATATCCAGTACTTGTTTGTGCAGTATGAATATCTAAGTCTGGATTATTATCCAATCGACTATAAAATTCATCTGAGCTAATATCTACAAAATCCTCATATTCTTCTTCTTCGATAACCAATAAAGAGCGGAATATTCTAATTTCTTTATCGTATTCTAAATAATCTAATCCTGAATTCCCGCAAACTGCAACCCCAATTTTGCCCATATCTTCTCCTTATTATTTTAATTTCAAATACTTTGAACTTCAAAGATATTCTATCATAAATTATATATATTATCAAGTATGTTTGTGAAATTGCAAAAAAAAAAAAAATAAACTATAATATAATCTTATAAATTTAAATTTTTAAGCTTTTATAAAATATATAAATGAATGTACAAAATAGTTCTTCGTTTTTCTAAGTGAAATAAACCCCTGATGTTCTTGCTTTAGTAATTTATTATTGTTTTTATGTGTTGAAAATATTTTTTTTCATTCTTTTACATAGTTATCTAGATTTTTCTTATTTTTGTTGGTTTAATAAAAAAAAGGACCTTAGCCCTAAAAATCTTATCTGATTTTCATTACATTATAGGTCCTTTTATTAATTAGTCTATTACTACGCCTGATTTAACTAGCCTTACTTTATTGCCTATAGTATCCCCAATAGGGCAATGTTTCTCAATGAACTCTGAAAATTTTTCCATTTTCTCTTGAGGTTCATCTGTCTTAAAATGCATTGTAAAACGAATTTCTTGGAATCCAGATCTTACATCAGCTAATCCCATAAATCCATCAAGGTCAATATCGCCCTCAATTTCAACATGAAATTCTTCAAATTTAATGTCTTGAGATTCCGCAAAAGCTGCAGCCACAATAGCTTGACATCCACCAAGAGCACATAAAAGTAATTCAACAGGGCTCATTGCTTTATTTGTTCCGCCCAATTTTATTGGCTCATCAATTAAAATCTTAAAATTTCTTGATTCTGTAGCAACTTGCAAACCTTCTGGTAATTTTTGTGCATTTGCTTTAAATGTGGTTAACATATTGTTACCTCTTTCTATAAGGCTATTTATGCCTTACACATAATGCTAACATTTGATTTTAATTATGTCAAACAATGTTGCTGATTATTTTTTAAAAGCAAAATATCTCTTATTATAACAACTTACATTTCAATTTAAAATTAAATTTTATATATATTATTCAAATTATAATTAACATCTTCATAAAGTGATTTTATGTTATTGCTTATAAGTTTTGTTAGAATTAACGCAAATTTCTATATCTCTTTTTGTCAATAAAATAGAGCTAATTCCATCTAGTATTCTATAAACTAATATTATCATTATATATTATAGGTAATGTTCTTTGAATTTTATCATGTATATAATGATAAATGAGATATCAATCAACTCATTTCAAAGAAATATATCTCTTTTACTATTTTTAGTTTTGTTTCTAATAGTATTTTCTTGATTTTTAGTCCTTTACTTGCCATTGTATTTCTTCCCATATAAAAATACCTCCAAAGTATCTTACTATAATCTTTTACTCATAA
>JAOZSU010000065.1:0-6677 GCA_029939475.1 Mycoplasmatota bacterium
GTTGTCCTTCAGGAAGAGTCTTGGATTCATATGGATATCTTGGTGGAGGAAAATATTTAACTAACATAGGCTGTATTTTAGCTCCTTCATTAAATGGTCAAAAAGCAAGAATCTTATTGATGCTTGCTTTAGAAAAATCAAATGATTTTGATTATATTAAATCTTTATTCACAATATAAAAAATATCGCAAACATTTAGGTTTGCGACTTTTTTTATATGTTTATTTATCTTCTTTTGTTTTTTCTTCTTGTATTTTAAGTAATCTATTCAATTCTTTTACTTCGGATTTGTATTTTTTAGAAGCGAAAAATAATGCAATTACATAGATAACTCCTATTATCAATATTAATATGTATAGATACCATATTCGATAAAATAAATATTGTCCAAACATAGCTCGAAAAACAAATAATGCAGGGATAATAATGATATATCCAAGGATTGTATTAATAACTCCGTTTCCTTTATTAGATTGGAAGATAATTATGGCTAAGGTAATAATTAAAGCCATAATAATACCACCTATTGTAATTTTTGTGTAAAGCATTGTGTGATCTGTTACTCTAGTAATGATGAAAGATATCAAAATCATTATTAGAGATAGAAAGAATAATGTCTTAGTAAAAATATTAAAATACTTCTTCATCATTTTCCACCTCCTAATGAACGCTTTAGATTGGGAACGTATTTTCTTGATATAATAAGCCTTTCATCATTTAAGAGTATAGCTTCCATTCTTCCATTTAAACTTGTTTTAAAGTTTTTAATCTTTGTGGTATTTAATATTGTATTTTTGTTTATTCTTATTATTGGAGTATCCTTTAATATTTCTTCAATTTGATACAGCCTTAAATTTACATCGAATATTTTATCTTTAGTATACGCAAATGTTTTATTATCAATAGTATCAAAATAATAAATAATATTAGGTGTTAGAGTATATGATCTACCATTAATTTTACCTGTTATAACCTTGTTTAAGTAGGTTAGAGAACGTTTTATTTCTTTAACATACAAATCATTCTTTTTACAATTGATTATAACTTCAATTTCTTCAATTTCAGGTGATTCATTAACTCTAATTTTCATATTAACTCTCCAAATAATCGTTTAATAAACTAATTGAATCCTCTAATAATATATTAGCTTCTTTAAATGTTTCTAAGCGGTATTTAAGAACTTCTATAACTTCTTGGTAAGTCGTTATTATATTTGGTAAATTATCTCTTGTATAAGTTCCTCTTAAATCATATAATCTTTGATATGCATCGCCTCTAGTATCTAATAAATCTTGTCTCATTGTTTTTAAGTCAGTGATATTCGAACGAAGTATGGTTATATCTTCTTCTAATAAGATATAATTTTTTTCTTTTAAAATAGAAATAATCTCTCTAATATTTTGAGTGGAATCCTTGATTTTATCTCTTTCTGTAATTATTTGTTCATGTAAATCAATTACCTCTAATCTAAGTTCATTAAAAATTATAAGTTCATTTTCTGTGTCTGATAATTTTAATATAGGAGATATATTCTCATAGTAACCTAATTCATTGATAGATTCAATACTTGGATCTAATGAATTAGTAGTGTATGAAGTATCATTGAATACAGATACTTCTTTTTCAAATGAATCTAATACGTTTTCTTCTGTACAACTTACTGTAATAAATAATGTAAGTATTCCTAAAACTGTTAGTAATAATAACTTTGTTGTTTTCATATAAAACACCCCTTTTATTAAGATATCTCGATTTTATATTTTTAATAAATATTATTCAAGAAAATCAAAACTAAGTTGCGAATATTATATGGTAAGTTACTATTTAAGCATCAAAGCTAATGCATCTTTTATAAGATCACTTGTCGATTTATCGCTTTCTAATTTAGGTAATATCTTTTTAATTTCTTTACCGCTATATCCTAAAGCTTTTAAAGCTTCTTCAACTTCTAAAATATTTCCTGTTTTAACTGAAGTATCTTCAAAATCAATTTTGCCTTTTAAATCAAGAATGATTTGTTGGGAAGCTTTAGGTCCAATTCCTGGGAATTTCTGTAAGTATTTAGCATTTCCTTCTTCAATAGCTTTTGTAATGGAACTTACAGATCCAGATGCTAATATAGCATTAGCGCTTTTTGGGCCTATTCCATTAACTGAAATTAATTTAATAAATAACTCTCTAGTAAGTAAAGTTTTAAATCCATATAAATTAATAGAATCATCAGTTACTTTTTGATATAAGTATACTTTTAAATTATCATTTAATTTGAATGAATATGGATTAGGTGTAATTATTTTATATCCAATTCCTGAGTTTTCTAAACAAATAAAATTAGGATTTATTTCAGTTATATTTCCGATAATATAATTATACATAATACATCCTTTCTATTCTACGAATTCAAGTTCTAAATCAAAGATATAAATTGTATCTCCTGATTTAGCACCAGCTTCGCGTAATAAATCATCTAATCCAGCTTTTCTAAGTCTAGTCAAGAACATTGTCAATGCTTCCTCAGTCATAAAATTAGAGCGATTATAAAGCTTTTCAACTAAATCTCCCTTTACATCAAAATTATTTTTGTTGATTCTCTTTATTATTATTTCTTGATCATTAGGTTTAAAATTATATTCAACGTAATCATCGATAACTTCCTCTTTCTTAAAGAAGAAAGGAGTTTTTTCTAGAAGCTTAGCTGTTTCATAAACAAGTTTTTCTAAGTTATCATTAGTTAAAGCAGATATAGGAATAATCAAAGTGTCTTTACTAAATTTGGTTTTAAATTCTTCTAGTCTTTCTAAAGCGCCAGGCATATCCATTTTACTAGCGATAATAATCTGCGGTCTTTTTAAAAGCTCCGCATTATATTTTTCCAACTCTTTATTGATAATTTGATAATCTTCAAAAGGATCTCTTAATGATTCATAACTCATATCTATCATATGTAGTAAGACTCTTGTGCGTTCTATATGTTTTAAAAAACGTATTCCAAGTCCAGCACCGCTAGATGCGCCTTCAATAAGCCCTGGCATATCAGCCAAGACAAACGGTTTAATATTACCGAGTTTTACGACTCCTAGGTTTGGAATTATGGTTGTAAAAGGATAATCCGCTATCTTAGGTCGAGAGTTAGATAGAATAGTAATTAGAGTTGATTTTCCTACTGAAGGGAATCCTATAACCCCTACATCAGCTAATAGTTTTAGTTCTAGGTGTAAATTATATTCAACACCTGGTTCTCCATTTTCTTGATATTTAGGAGCTTTGTTTCTCGATGTCGCAAAAGAACGATTTCCTCTACCGCCTCTACCACCTTTTGCGATTACTACGCTTTGCCCATGTTTTGTTAAATCAGCGATGATTTCATTTGTTTCTTGATTATAAATTAGGGTTCCTACAGGAACCTTAACAATGATGTCATCGGCGTCAGCGCCTTTCATACTTTTAGTTTTACCGTTTTCTCCAGCTTTTGCAAAAATATGTTTTTGATATTTTAGATCAAGTAAAGTAGACATCCCTTCATCAGCTTGAAAGATAACTGAACCACCTTGACCGCCATCACCACCTGAAGGGCCACCTAAAGGCACATGTTTTTCACGATGAAAAGCGACGATTCCATCGCCACCTTTTCCTGATTTCACTACTACATTTACTTCATCTATAAACATTTTATTACCTCACTTATTTATATTATAATACTAATTCATATGCTAGGCGATTAATTTTAGATAAATATCCTATCTTTTTAAAGTCGAATTTTAAAATTAATTTCTGCATTTTAAAATTATCTGGATGGGTATCGATTTTAATCGATTGATAATTTTCTTTTTTTGCTTTATTAATCGCAAATTGGAATAATTCTTTTGCGATTCCTCTGTTTTGATAATCAGGATTAACTAATAGTCTATGTATTACTAAAGAATTATCTTTTAACCAAGTTAATTCTTTATAAGCTGATTCATTCTCTGGAAGTATAGAGATACTAGCTACAATCTCTCCATCAATTAAATATACATATAATCCCTTATCTTTATAATCCTTTTTAAAATAATCAATGCTGGGATAATTTCCAAGCCATTGATTAAGCCCATGTCTTATCATATCGTTTCTCGTATATGAGGCGATTTTTACTAAGGTATCTAAATCTTTAAGTTTAGCTAGTTCAATCACTTATCTTTTTTACTCCATCCATTATTCTAACAACCTGCATTACAGGTTCTTTTTTATATTTAATGCGGTATAGTTTAGTGAATTCTGTTTGGAAAGCTTTTAACTCCGCAGTTTTTACAATATTTAATGTAGAACCACCAAAACCTCCACCAATCATTTTAGAGCCTAAGCTCCCAGCTTCTTTCGCAAGAGCGACTAATTCATCTAATACTTTAGAAGATACCTCATACAAGTTTTTAATTGAATCATGTGCTTCATCTAATAATTTTCCTAATGCAATAAAATCATTATTCTTTAAAGCTTCTTTAGCTTGGGAAACTCTATGATTTTCAAAAACTAAATGTTCAAATCTTTTTTTTAGAGTTTCATCTAAGATATAGTCCTTTAATTCATGATAATCTTTTATAGAACAATCACATACATTATTAATAGAGATATGTTCTTGTAATAAATGAAGAAGTTTTTTAGATTCAATTTGTCTTTCATTGTATTTTGATTCGGTAAGTTTTCTTGTGATATTTGAATTAACTAAAACAAATTGATAATCATCTAACGATACTTTAATCTCTTCATATTCTAAGTTAACAGTATTTAAATATAATGCATGGTTCTTTTTACCATTAGCTATGATAAATTGATCCATTATTCCACAGTTTACTCCGATATAATCATTTTCAACTCTTTTAGCTAACAAGGCTATATCTGTTTTGCTTAAATTAAGATTAAAATTATTGTTCAATATAGTTAAAATTAATACTAATAAAGCAGCGCTTGAAGATAAACCACCACCGGTTGGAAGATTGCTGATAAGAGCGAGATTAATTCCTTTATCAAGTTTTAATCCTAAATCAATTAAAACTTTAAAAGCGCCGCTAATATAATTAGCGAAATCTCTTTTAAAATCATAATCAAGATTAGTTAAATCAAAAGAGATTATTCCTTTATTTTTAATATTTTCTGAATATACATAGACATTTGAATCACTCCTGATTGAAACAGCTGCGTATATACCCATATCAATACAAAAAGGTAATACATTGCCTCCATTATAATCAGTATGACCACCGATAATATTTACTCTTCCAGGAGAAAAATATATTTCCTGGTAATCTAAATTATAGATTTTTTTAAAAAGAATTTTAACACTATTTTCCATAACAGTCTCCAAATATGATTTATAAAAATTATATCCTAATTTACATTCTTTTTCAATAACTGAAAGTATTAAAGATTTAACATAAAAAAAACAGGATAACTCCTGTTTTATTCTTTTGGGTAAACACTTGCTTGTTTTCTATCTCTTCCAACTCGTTCATATTTAACGATACCATCAATTTTAGCGAACAATGTATCATCTCTACCGATTCCTACATTTTCTCCTGGATGAATTTTTGTACCTCTTTGACGATATATAATTGATCCTGCAGTGCAAAATTGACCATCAGATAGTTTAGCTCCTAAACGGCGTCCTATTGAATCACGACCATTTTTTGTAGATCCGACACCCTTTTTGGAAGCCATGCATTCAAGTATATTAATATTAAGTATCACTTTCAACACCTCCAAAATGTTTAATTAAATTATTCGACATTAATATCTGTTATCGATAATTTTGTATATGGTTGTCGATGACCATGTTTCTTGTGGTAATGTTTCTTAGCTTCATATTTGAAAACTATGATTTTAGGACTTCTTCCATGTTTAATAACTTTAGCTTTTACAGTTGCGTTTTTAACATATGGTTTTCCGATTTTTGTTTTCCCGTCGCCAATCATAAGTACTTTGTCAAATACATATTCTTCTTCAGGTTGAACATCTAGTTTTTCCACAAAAATCTCTTGTCCAACTTCAACTCTAATTTGTTTTCCACCAGTTTCAATTACTGCGTACATGTCTGCACCTCCTCTAATTTTAAGACTCGCCAAGTTTTGGTAACGAATAACCGTATTTATAAACCAAATATGTGCGGTATGCAATACATACGAAAGTATTATACACAAATTAGTATTCTATGTCAATAAAAACATTTTAGAAATGGCGATTTTGTGCGTATTTAATGAATTCTTATTTTTATTTATTAAAACAAGCAAATTATGATACAATAATCTTAAGGAAGTGATTGTTTTGACATTGTTAATATTATCTATTAATAAGTGGTTTTTAATAACTATTATTGTTTTAATCTTATTGTTTTTATATCTTTTTATCTGCTATTGGATTTATCGGTCTATTCTAGTAGACTTTAATAATCCTCCTGTAGATTTAGTAGACCAAGAGGAAGATTTTTATAAAAACAGTTATAAATGGTTTCAAGAAATACCTAAAGAAGATATATATATTACTTCATATGATAGTTTAAAATTACATGGATATTATATTCCATCTATGGGGAAAAAATCAAATAATTTAGCAATTGTAGTTCATGGTTATCAATCAAAGGCAACTGATATGATTATTATTGGTCAGATGTATGTCAAAATGGGGTTTCAAGTTATTTTAATCGATTT
>JAOZSU010000066.1:0-4234 GCA_029939475.1 Mycoplasmatota bacterium
ACAATCCAAAATATATGAAGTTTGTATTTTTTAATAAAATAAACTGTAGAAGATATAAACATTATTAAATAAGTCGCAATAAAATTAGATATACCCCATCCAAGATTTAGTGTTTTAGCTTCTAAAGCGTGGATTACATCATCTTCTCTCATATAAAATATAGCTACTTCTAATGAAATTAAAACTCCTAAAACAACAAATATACGAATTAGATATACTAAGAACTCTCCCTCAACTGTATTTGCGAAAAATCCATATAACAAAATAAGAAAAATAATATATAAAAACAGTAATAGTGATAACATGCTAAAAGCTTGATTATTTACAATCATAGAAATTATTACTGCTACACCTAAAAAAGAGATACCTAGAAAAAACTTACCTCTTAAAAACTTTGTTTTATAGATAACAATATGTAAAATTATTCCTAATATTAATAGAGCGATTACATAGTACATTGAATTTGGAATTAGATCTATATCCCAATTTGTTTGTGAAATCATGAATAGCATATTTAATAGAAAAGGCACTATATGTATTGTGTTTTTTATCGATAATAATAAAATAAAAACAATAGTGGAAAATAAATATAATCCTAAATCCTGAATTAAAAAACCACCTAGTTCTTCTTGACCAAAAAACCAAATAGTTAGGGTAATTAAACTTATAAATATTAAATAGGGTAATTTAGTAAAAAAGTTTTCTTCAGTCATGCTTTTCTCCTAGGTATATATAATATTAAACTGACTTTATAATTGATTCATCATCATTTATTACTTGATTTACTCTCTTCGATACTTGATGAAGAGATAAATTATTATAACTTTGTTTTTGTAATATTGTCATAAGAATATTTCTATCCTTAATTTTGGGATCTAACCATTGTTTTGCCTCTGTTTCTGAAAGAATCACAGGCATCCGATTATGAATGTCTTTCATTAAAGAAGTAGCTTCTTTAGTTATTATAGTACTTGTATATAATTTAGAACCATCTTTTCTTTTATAAACTGTCCAAAGCCCTGCGAAACCAAAGATATCCTTATCTTTAAGATAAAAATAATATGGAGTTTTGGTTGATGAATTTCTATGCCATTCAAAAAACCCACTCGCTATTATAACACATCTTCTTTGATAAAAAGATTTTTTATAAGCAGGTTTAGAGTCAAGAGATTCTATTCTTGCGTTTATCATTTTATAACCTATATTTTCATCTTTTGCCCATTCGGGAACAAAACCCCATCTTAAAAGACCTACATGATAATTTGAACCATTATTTATTAAAGAAATTGTATTTTGTCCAGGACTTATATTATATCTTGGTAGTTTTATTGATTCATCCAAGATATGAATATCATAGTTTTTATTCAAATATTGCTTTAATTCTTCTCTTGAAACAGATATACCGTATCTTCCACACATTTTATTCTTCTACTGCTATTGCATCTATTTCTATTAATACATTAAGTGGTAATCTAGTCACTTCTACAGCGAATCTTGCAGGTTTATGATTGCCAAAAAACTCAAGATATACTTGATTCATATCTTTAAACATACTTAAATCTTTCATGAAAACACCGCATTTAACGATGTTTTCTTTTTTTAATCCAGCTTTTTCTACTATAGCTAAGATATTTTCTAAACTTTGTCTTGTCTGAGACATAATATCAGAGCCTGCAGGTTTCATTGTTTCAGGAACATATGGAATTTGACCTGAAACATATAATGTATCTTTTACAAGTATTCCTTGACTATAAGGTCCTACTGCAGCAGGTGCTTTTTTAGTTTCAATAAAATTCATTGCTTTTCCTCTTTTCTTTCTAATGATTGCGGTAATTTAATTTGTTTATCTGATAAATGTTTTTTTAATAATTTTAATAATAAATCATATTTTTCTTCATCAATTGCATTTATTGGAATAAATAAAATCCTTGAACTTTTTAAGTTAATTATTAAAACATCTTTAACTAGTTGTACTTTAGATATTTCTTCCCAAAATGTATCATAGGAAATACTAACAAATGTTTCTCTAAATCCTTCTTCACTTATTTCTATAGTTATATCATGTTTAACTAACATCGGGTTTCTTCGAAACTTCTTCTTTGATTGATTATAAATCGAAAACCTTAATAATAATGTAATTATAACTATAAATATTAAAAACATAAAATATCCGAAAGGAAGCCTCGCAAATATAGCAATTATCATTATGATTATATCAAAACCATAAATTAAATAGCGATTGATTAAACGCATAAAAGGCGTTTTTTCTAACGCTGACCATAGATTAACTCTTATATAATCTTTTTCAAGAATTCTATAGGTAAATTTAATTGGTTTCATATATTCCTCTTTTACTTATTTTAAATACCATTTAATTATTTTTTCTTTAATACTAGTATATGGAGCGTATCTAAATCTTATATCTATTAAATTAGATTTTTTAATCAAAGATCTATAATGTGTAAATGTATCAAAACTATTTTTTCCATGATAAGCCCCTATTCCGCTTTCTCCAACTCCTCCAAACGGAAGATTTTCATTAGCGAAATGAACGATTACATCATTAATACATCCTCCACCAAAATTACAAGATTTTAATATTTTATTTTCAATTTCCTTTCGATTTGTAAATAAATACAAAGCTAAAGGTGATGGGTTTACATTAATATAATTAATAACTTCTTCTATATCATTATAAACTAAAATAGGTAAAATTGGGCCAAATATCTCATCTTCCATTATCTTATTTGTATAGGTCACATTATCAATTATAGTTGGGGATATTTTTAATAAATCATCATCATATTCTCCACCTATAATAATATCTTGATTGTTTAATAATTTTTTTAACCTATTATAATGTTTTTGGTTTATTATTTTGCATAAATCTTGATTTTTTAATGGATTATTCCCATATTGTTCAATCAAAGCTTCCTTAAAATATTCAATAAATTCTTCCTTTATTGAATGATGAATAAAGATATAATCCGGTGCTATACAGGTTTGACCTGCATTTAAATATTTGCCGAAAACAATGCGCCTAGCAGCCACTTTTAAAGAAGCCGATTCATCTATTATACAAGGGCTTTTTCCTCCTAATTCTAAAGATACAGGTGTTAGATGTTTAGAAGCTTTTTCCATAACTATTTTTCCTACATTTTTAGAACCAGTAAAGAAAATATAATCAAAATTTTGATCTAATAGAGTTTGACTTATATTTTTATCTCCTGTAATTACTGATATATATTTTTCAGGAAAAATAGATTTAATCATCTTAGATATAATTTTAGAAGTGTTTTCACTATATTCACTTGGTTTAAGTATACAAGTATTACCTGAAGCTATTACACCTACTAATGGAGATAAAGTTAAATTTATTGGGTAATTCCATGGACTCATTATTAAAACTACTCCATATGGATATGGCATTATCTTAGTTTTAGCTGGAAAATCTGTTAAAGAAGTTTTTACTCTTTTTGATTTCATAAATTTTCTTAAATGTTTCAACATAAAAGATATTTCTTTTAATACTATACCAATTTCTGCCATATATGATTCTACTTTGTTTTTACCTAAATCTTTAAACAAAGCTTCTTCTATTTCTAACTGATTAGATATTATGGCTTCTCTTAATGATAATAAAGCATTTTTACGAAATTCATATGATAAGGTTTCTAAAGAGTTAAAATATTCTTTTTGTTTTTTTACTAAATTATTTATTTCCATAACTAATCCCCTTTTCAATTATATATTGTAGCATTTTTTTACTTGAATTAAAAATTAATCTGTATAATTATTAAATTTCGATATATTTAATATAAACAAATTGAAAAAAGCTTACTTCTATTTTGAAATAAGCTTTTTATAGATATATTGGTACCAGTGGCCGGACTCGAACCGGCACGCTTTTAAGGGCAATGGATTTTGAGTCCATCGTGTCTACCAATTTCACCACACTGGCGTTACTTTATATATTATACTATAAATATATTATTTGTGAAGAGATTTTTTTAGAAATTTCTCTAGTTAAAAGAATTCAAGAAATCACAGAGAATTTGTGACTTCTTGAATTGTCTTTTCGGTATATTTTGTGAAATTTATTCATAGAAAATCTAAGTCAATTTTGGAAGAAGAAATTTTTTCCAGAAAAATTTCCAACTAGAAAGAGCTGCAATAAAAGCAAATTCAGCTGCAACCATAAAAAGTAGAACTTCTTTTGCAAAATACATGACAG